>JAHEFC010000040.1:2560-15532 GCA_024640385.1 Sphingobacteriales bacterium | reverse complement strand
CGAATTGGCGGATTGACGGATTGGCGAATTATTCGGGTCGCCAACGAGCTGCGTGCTTACGGTTACCTTGGGTTCATAGCCATCGCCCATTTGCTTTTTCTTTTCATGCACCGCATAAAAAGCATTGTTGAACAGGTTCAATATAACCCTGCCAATATCCTGTGGCACCACATTTACCTGACCAAGATTCGGGTCTGGTATAAAACTGTAATCGCTGTTGAAAGATTTGTCTTTGGCGCGGAGACCATGAAACGCGAGCCGCAGATATTCTTCCACCAAAGCATTGATATCGGTTGGCTCTTTCACACCGGTGCTGCTTCTGCTATGCTGCAGCATCCCCTTCACAATCGCATCGGCTCGTTTGCCATGCTGGAGGATCTTCTCGTTATTCTCTGCCAATGTATTCATGATCTCCTCTGCGTCTCCCCAATTCCCGGACTTGACCGCATCTAACCCCTCTGCGTTCAACTCTGTGTTAACTTCTGCAAAGTTGTTCACAAAGTTCAGCGGATTCTGTATCTCATGCGCAATGCCTGCAGTAAGTTCACCCAGTGAGGCCATTTTTTCGGCCTGTATCAGCTGCGCCTGGGTAGCTTTAAGGTTATCTAAAGATTGATTCAGCTCCCTGGTCCGTTCCTGAACTTTTTGTTCCAACTGGAGGTTTTGGGAGGCAAGGATCTCCTGCTTCTCTTTCTCGATAGCCAGATTTCTCTCGGAGAGCTCATGCACCTCCGCAAGTTTTAAAGAGAGCTGCTTACTGGTCAATGAAAAATCGAGGGCAAGGAATGCGGACACAGATCCAGTGATACCAAGCCATGACATCATATAGATCAGGTAACGAAATTCACTCAGATTCCGGAGAAAATGGGCGTCAGTGTCAAAAGTTCCTAGTTGAGCAAATGTGATAAAACAGATCATGGATATGACGGCCCCCGTAAAAAACACTATGGCGCCTTTCTTGTTTTGGCGGATAGAGATCCAACAGATCCTCAGGATATTCAGGAAAACGACGATCTGGAAAATGGCTCCCCCTCTTCGCCATCCCAGATCATACCAGCTTGCATTAAGACCTATTGCAACAAAAAAGTAGATCAGCAGGAACCAATATATAATGTCCTTCTTTCTTTCCAGGAAATGGTGGATCGCGAAAAACAACATCAGATTGGCCAACTGGTAAAATAAGAATACGATATTACCCAGGAAAAATTTGTCGGTATGATAAGGTGTGTAAAGAAAGTATTCCAATTGCAGGAGTGTGCCAAGTATGTTGGCCAGGGCTGCCAGCGAGAGAAACAAATTCGCCACCTGGTTCCTGTTGAGCAGGAAAAAGAAAAAATGCACAACAAACAGCATCAGGTTAATGCCTGCGTTTAGTCGAAGAAATGCAGTTTCGATGGTGTGTATACGTGTATGTTCGTGCAGGGCGGCATCAAAAGGCTTGAGCTCGGCCTGGAAAACGGGATTAGGTGACTCGAACAGTGTAGTGTATTTCGTATCCGCAGCAAGGGCGATCTTCACATCCAGTGAATGAACAGATCCGGGCGTTAAAGCCAGGGGTATGGGACGAAGCAGGGGATCATGCTCACGTGTTTTTTGGGAACCGATGCCGATGGTTCCATACTTTGCGATAAGTTGCTTATCCAGATAAACTTCAGATGCTACAGATTGTAAGATCGTGAGTGCCAGGGGTTGTTTCGGCCAATTGGCAGGTACTGTGAAGCTGCCGCTTAACCATCCTACAGAAGGAGGGGGAAATGCAGATCTGAATTGCAAAACATCTTCCAATGGATTCACGCCTACTCCACCTGTAACCGGTAGTTCGGTGATCTTGTGGTCGCCCGGATAGTATGTCCATCCATTCTTCAACACCAGTGACTGGTTCTCATCGGGCATCGGCCCTGGTGTATCGCAGGCAGAAAAACCGATCAGGATGAGAAGGAGCGTAATAACCGCTTTCATGTAAGAGTTTGAAGATGATCAGTCGCAGGCGCAACTCCTGTTAAGATAAGGCAGATTAGAGAAACCTGCAATTCCCCTTAAGCAGTCAGCTTGACCCGAAACTCAGTACCCTCACCCTCTTTGCTCTCCACTTTGATCTCTCCGCTGTTGGCTTTTATGATATCGTAGCTCAGTGACAGCCCAGGCCTATTCCTACCCGGGTATCAGAGGTAACTCAACCACCATATCTCTTTGTGACCCTGCTTGTACCTGTCAAACTTCCTGCATAATGGATAAAGTATCAGGATCACCGCGATCCATACCGCATATACTACCCATAACGGGAATCCATAGTTCTCAAATCCGGGTTCCATGATGATGAATCCGGACAGGAACATTTTATCCCAGCCAAAACCCGAGAGCCCCGCGAAAAGAACCGCGATCAGATGCAGCAGGTATAGATGTAGAATATAGTAGAAGAACGGAACCCTGCCGAATGTGCAGAAGAAATCTACCAGCTTCCCTTTCAGTTTTTCCGAATGGGCCAGGAAGAGGAAAGCCCCTCCTAAAGTCATCAGGAGATACAAAAGAGATGGCGGGTATTTGGTTGGATTAAAAAAAGATATCAGTGACTGTGAAATACTGCTGTACTGCCCAAACTCATTTGGATCTCCGTAAATATTGGTGAAACGAAGGATCAAAAATGTGGCCAGCGAAGCAAGCCCGATCCCGTTGAGAATTTTCTTCCTTCTCGCAGGTTCAACGGAGCGATCATACAATGGTCCGATCGCGTAACCCAGTGCCATGACAGCGATCCATGGAACGATGGGATAAACCACTCCCAGCGTCAGGTTTTCAGATAGTTTGAAGAAGTTCTGCTCATGTATCAAGGACCAAAGGATGCTACCGGGAAAATGAACATTGTCAAGTGCATTATGACCCGCTATAACGGCAAGGCTCAACACAAGGATGAGTTTTATCGGGAAACGGATGAGCAAAGCCAGGAACATCATACTGATGCCCAGCGACCAGATGGTGCCCAGGAAAAAGGACGTGAGATGGATGTTAAAGGTCCATGCAAAAACCACCACGGTTAGTTCAATGATCACCAGCCAGAGCCCACGTTTCAGCAGGAAGGCCGACAATTCATTTTTTGATTTCCTCTTGCCTGCCATATAGGCCGAGGTACCGGCAAGTAAACTGAACGCAGGAGCGCAGAAATGGGTGATCCAGCGCGTGAAGAAAACGGGTAGGGAGCTTTTCAGGGGATCACCGGGATCGTAATGAAATGCATCGTAATGGAAAAAATCGCGAACATGATCAAGTGCCATGATCACCATCACCAGGCCTTTTAACAGGTCGATGGATTCAATTCGGTACTTAGTTTCCGTGTTTGACATGCTTGAGTTTGAGGATTATAGAGCCTGATATCCGCCTTTTTCACATTATACTGATTTCAAAGCTAAATGGGTAATAAAACAGAAAATACGGTCCCTTCACCATCCTGGCTTTCCACTTTAATATCACCACCGTGTGCCTTCACGATATCATAACTCAGGCTCAATCCCAGACCCGTTCCTTCACCTGTAGGCTTGGTAGTGAAGAAGGGTTGGAAGATCTTGTCTTTAATATTTGCTGGTATACCTTTCCCATTATCCTTCACTGTTATAATTAGCGAATTAGCTGATTGGCTATTTGGCGAATTCTTTGGATCACTGACAAGCTTTGTGCTTACAGTAACCCTGGGCTCATAGCCATTGCTCATTTGTTTTTTCTTTTCATGCACCGCATAAAAGGCGTTATTAATAAGGTTCAGCATTACCCTGCCGATATCTTGCGGCACAACATTCACCTTGCCAACATTCGGATCAGGTATAAAACTGAATTCGCTATTGAACGATTTGTCTTTAGCACGCATACCATGATAGGCCAGACGAAGATACTCATCAACCAAAACATTGATATCGGTAGGCTCTTTCACGCCGCTGTTGGTACGACTGTGCTGTAGCATCCCTTTCACGATCGCATCTGCGCGTTTGCCGTGTTCAAGAATCTTATTGCTATTCTCGGCCAGCGTGTCAAGAATATCCTCTGCGTCTCCGTGTCCCTCTCCGCGTCTCTGTGTTTCCCTTAACTCTGCTACCAACTCTGTGTTAACCTCAGCGAAATTATTCACGAAGTTGAGCGGGTTCTGGATCTCATGTGCAATCCCGGCAGTAAGCTCTCCCAATGAAGCCATTTTCTCTGACTGGATCAATTGCTGCTGAGTGCTTTTTAATTCATCGTATGCTTTTTTGATCTTTTCATTGGACTGCTGTTTTTGCCGGTTACTCCTCCAAAGTAAAAAACTGAAAAGGGCCAGCCCAAGAAGCCCCGCTAACAATGAGTACTGTCTTACCTTATCCTTATAGGCACGTTGCCTGTTTTCAATCTCCTGTTCTTTCAGATGCTCGTTGAATGTGATCTGGAGAATCTTCCTGTCTTGCTCTATACTCATCAGGCTGTCTCTGACCAGGTTTTTGAAATCCAGGTATTTTAATACGCTGTCTTTATTACCGTTCTCTCTGTGTATATAGATCAGGTTGTCAACAGATTCAAGTAAATTTTTGATCTCTGTTGCCCTGTATCCCGGCTTTACTACCATTTGAGCATATTTCAGGCAGGAGTCTGGCTTACCCATTTTTCGGAATAAGGTGGACATGCCACTATAGATCTGCAGAGTGTCCCATGCCAGGTTGTTTTGAATCGCCAGAATATATGCTTTGCGAAAATTATTTTCCGCTTCCAGCGTTCTGCCTTCTATGGTCTCAATGGTGGCCAACAGATAGATAGGAAAATTCCATGTGGATCCATTGATCTGCTCATTTTCTGCCACCGCAGCCCTGGTATAGAATTCAGCTGAATCCAGTTGATCCATCAACAGATAGGTTTGTCCAATTTCGCCCAGAAATAATGATTTGGACCTTTGGCCTTCCCAAATTCTGTGATCAATCAAACCAGAATTGCCTGCCAGCGCCAGCCCTGTTTTGGCATAATTAAGTGCTGTCTGATTTTGCCCCATTTCCCTGTAAACGCCCTGGAGCACCAGCAGACAGGAAGCCTGGCCCGACTGGTCTCCGCGAGCTTCAAATAATGACAGTGCAGCCAGCGCCGCTTCAATGGCCTGATCGGGTGCCGTTCTGTCTCGGGTTAGGCTAAGTTTGAATAGTGCTTCCGCAGTGGTGCTGTCTTGCTTATTCTGCTGAATGATCTGTTTCAGACTGTCCAGGCTGTAATTGGATTGTCCTAAAGAAGTGAAAGAAATGATGCAACACAACAAAACTAGCAAACTGTTCCTGGTCAGAAAATGCCATGGCCGCCCATATACAAGTTTGAGGAATGTCCGGTGCATTGTATAAGATAAAAAATATTCTGTCAAACGGGTATAGTAATGATAAATGCGGAGCCTTCCCCCTCCTTACTTTCCACTTTGATCTCACCCCCATGCGCTTTCACGATATCATAACTTAATGAGAGCCCCAGGCCCGTTCCCTGGCCGGTAGGTTTGGTGGTGAAGAAGGGTTGGAAGATCTTGCTTTTAATAGCATCGGGGATGCCGTTCCCGTTATCGGCTACGAAGATCTCAACGCATTTATCTGATCTTTTGGTAGCCACGGAAACCATGGGTTGGTAAGAAGAGCCTGCCGTTTTGCTTTTTTCCTCAACAGCGTAAAATGCATTGTTGACCAGGTTCAGGATCACTCTCCCGATATCCTGTGGTACGATGCTGATCATGGCAATACCGGGTTCCTCTGTGAACCTGAATTCGGTGTTAAAGGATTTATCCCTGGCACGCATGCCATGATAAGCAAGGCGAAGGTATTCATCAACGAGTTTATTGATATCGGTGAGCTCTTTTTCTCCTTTTGTGCTGTGAGAGTGCTGGAGCATCGACTTCACAATGGCATCGGCGCGTTTGCCGTGCTGGAGGATTTTTTCATTATTCTCAGCCAATGAATTCATGATCTCTTCTGCGTCTCCGTGTCTCTCTCCTTGTCTCAGTGTTTCTCGTAACTCTGTGAATAGCTCTGTGTTCACTTCTGAGAAATTGTTCACAAAATTCAGCGGATTCTCTATCTCATGCGCGATCCCTGCCGTGAGTTCACCGAGTGAGGCCATTTTTTCTGACTGAATCAGCTGTGCCTGGGTTGATTTTAATGTGGATAAAGCGGATTCCAGTTCAGTTTTTTGAACAGATAAAAGCTGATTGGCTTTCCGCCGCTGACTGCTGTTGCGCCATTGCAGAACAGCGATGACCAGGAATGTGGTCAGCCCGGCCAACAGCGAAAAGGTGAGCCATTTAGCCTGCAATGCCTTTTGCGCGGTTTCTATTTCCCTGACCCGCTGTTGTTCCTCGAAATCAATATTCTGAAACTGCTGAGCCTGCTTGGCATTGAAAAGATTCTCATTGATCTTAATGATCAGGGCCTGGTATTTTACAGTGCTGTCATTATTGCCGGCAGTAAGATAATAACGTGTGAGTGAAGTATAGCAACGCAATAAGAGATCGGGGGCATCCAGGTTCTGAGAAGCCGCCAGGGCATTATTAATAAAATAAAAGGCGGAATCGGTTTTTCCTGTTTGGGTGTAATAGTCGCCCAATAAAAGATCACTGGCAACCATTCCACGATAATAACCCTGTTCTGCGCTGGCCACCAGCGATTTTCTGTAGTATTCATTAGCTAAAGAAGTATCTCCGAGCGAGGCATAAGTGCGCCCCATATTCAACAGAGCGCTGCCCAGGTATTGCCTGTAATTTGACTGTATCGACAGCTCGTAGGCTCTTTTAATTACATAAAGCGCCGAATCCTTTTTTTTGAGGTTGAGGTAGACCCTGTTCATGGTCATATGGATAATGCTGGACATAGCAATATTTCCTGACTGATCTGCAAATTCCCTGGCCACCTGATGGTAGTAGAGCGCTTTTTCATAATTGTTTGAATTGGCGTATAAAATACCAAGTATCTGGTTGGTAAATGCGAGCTGGTTGAATCGTTGGTCTTTTGGCGATGCTTTATGGTACATCAGTTCATCGTCGCCTGCGAATTTTCCTACAAGGGCATGGGACTCGATGGCCGGGTTTTCAAGAAGCGCGAGGGCGGTCAGTAAGGTCTTTAAAGAGCGGGGATAATTGCCTTTATTCAGGTGCGCATAGCCCATCTCTCTCAATGCACAGGCCTCTTCAATCGGCATATTTAATTTCCTGGCCAGGGTAAGGAGCTGTTCACTAAAGCGATAAGAACTGTCCGGATTCGATTCAGCATATAAACGGGCCAGCCTGCGTAGGCCAATAATTTTTGTTGTATCGTTTTGCGCCGCATTGGTTTCGCGAACAAGGCTGTCAGTATTGATCAGCTGGGCTGACGCCAGGCAGGGCAATAAGAGGACAAACCATATTCCTGTCCGGAATATTTTCATATACTGAATTTATACATTTGACAGCCGAATAATGAATTCGGTTCCCTGTTTTTCATTAACCGCCCGAGCTGCTTTTTCGGCAGTTTGGCAAAGGATCAATCAATTATATTCCATAAAAAGCATGTTTTTTATGGAGTTAGATACTTAAAAGGTGCATCCTTGGGCCGTTTTGGGGAGAATTCCAGGCATTTGCCGTTTTCAAGATGTTGGCAGTCTGATCATAAACACAGTACCCTCGCCTTGTTTGGAATCCACCCGGATCTCCCCACCATGTGCCTTCACAATATCATAGCTTAGACTCAACCCTAGCCCGGTACCCTCACCTGTGGGTTTTGTGGTGAAGAAGGGTTGGAAGATCTTATCCTTTATTGATTGCGGAATGCCATTGCCATTATCTGTCACGGTGATCTCAATGCCATTGTTGGTTTTCACCGTTGCCAGTTTCACGGCTGGTTGATATTCCGAACCGCTGGTTTTGCTTTTTTCCCATACGGCATAAAATGCATTGTTGATCAGGTTCAATAAAACCCTGCCAATATCCTGGGGAACCACATTGACCTTGCCAATATTTGGATCGGGTGTAAAACTGAAAACACTATTGAAGGATTTTTCTTTGGCGCGCATACCGTGGTAAGCCAGTCGCAAATATTCATCTGCAAAAGCATTGATGTCCGTGAGTTCTTTTGCGCCAGTGCTGCTTCGGCTATGCTGCAACATGCCTTTTACGATGGCATCGGCACGTTTGCCGTGTTCGAGGATTTTTTTCTCATTATCCAACATGCTCATCAAGATCTCCTCTGCGTCCTCCCAATTCCCGGCCTTTATCGCATCCCGCCCCTCTGCGTTCAACTCTGTGTTAACCTCAGCGAAATTATTAACGAAGTTGAGCGGGTTCTGGATCTCATGCGCAATGCCGGCAGTGAGTTCTCCCAGCGAAGCCATCTTCTCCGCCTGGATCAGCTGCGCCTGTGTAGCTTTCAATTCAGTATAGGCTTTTTCAATTTCTTTTGCCTGCGCCAGTTCCCTTTCCTGCGTCCGTTTTCTTTCTTTTGCCAGGATATTCTGTTTCTGATACTTATAGATCCCCCAGCCTGCTAATACGAATAGCAGAGCATAGATCATATAGGCCCACCAGGTGCGCCACCAGGGCGGCGTGATAACAATGATCATTTGTTTCTCTGCCAAACTTCCTTCACTGTTGATAGCTCGGATACGCAGTGTATAGTTCCCGGGAGGCACACCAAAATAAGAGGCTTTGTGCTCTGAGCCTATGTCGTGCCAGTCTTTCTCAAATCCTTCCAGCATGTAGAAATATCTGATCTCACCCGCAGCGTAAAAATCCACTGCATTGAAATCTACGGTAAACGTATTCTGGCTGAAAGGCAATTCGATCTTTTCCAGTTTGGAGAATGGCACGGAGATGATACCATTCTCAGCAGGATAGATCTCCTTATCCCCGATCTTCAACCCGGAGAAATTCAATGTATGCGGAATTCTCTTGTCAACAATATCTCCCGGGTTGATCTGATAGTATCCTTTACTACCGCCAATGAATAAACGACCATCTGCTGCTTTATAGTTGTTGAGCCAGTTCCAACTCGATGAAAGGATACCGTAGTCTGCATTATACAGCCTGAAATTATCGCGGGCCGCATTCAATCTTACAATGGAATTGGAAGTGCTGATCCAGAGATTTTTATCATTGTCTTCCAGGATACTTAAGATCTGTTCAATACCATTGGGAGCGTTAGGCGTGGTGAATGACCTGAACTGATCGTTTTCTTCATCCAGATAAAAAAGTCCGCTCATGGTACCTGCCCAAAGTCTCCCGCCGGCATCTTTAAAAACTGACTTTACAACATATTCTTTCAGATAGGTTGAAAAATTTCCTTTATCGGGGTTGAATTTTTTCAAACTTGTACTGGTGGCGATCCAGATATTGTTTTTTCTGTCTTTCGTAATACTGAATACTGCAGCGTTGATCAGTTTAGAAGAGTCCTTGCCATCATACTTGAACGTGATGAATTTACCTGTTGCCCGATCCATACGCGAGAGGCCTACTTCGCCACCTACCCAAAGATGTTTTTCATTTTCAATATAAATACAGTGCAAGCCATTGATGCCAATGCCATCGGGTTTGGTGCTATCCATGATGTAATGGACCGAGTTACCCGTTTTGGGATCGAAATGATCCATGCCTCCCTCGTGCGTGGCCAGCCAAAGTTTTCCCTGTTCATCGGGCTGGATATCCACTACCGTATTCTTGTTGATGCTGTTGCTGTTTTTGGGATCGTGCGACCAGACCTTTGTCTCCTGGGTTTCCAGATTTTTTCTCACCAGTCCTTTATCGGTCCCGAACCATAACATGTTCCCACCTGGTTCGAGGTAAAATGAATTGACCGCTTCGTTATGGGGGAAATAGGGAATGTTTTTCCGGCCATAGGTCATGGTGTAGATATTGCTAGTGGTCCCGGTAATCCATAGCATTCCGTCTTTTGCCAGGAAAGCCCTCAGGGCCCCGATATCTTTAAACCCGGATAGCGTGTCTTTGGCAAAAAGGGGCTTCTTTTTTTCATCTGCCACTGTACCGAAATGTGTGATTTTCTGGGTAGCCGGATCGTAACTGTTGATGCCACCCATCATAGAACCTATCCAGATCTTTCCGGTAAGATCTTCCTTTATGAAACTGATAAAGTCCTGTTCACTGTTACCCAGAACCGGACGACTTAATTTTTCAGGGCGGGATGCATCATACGGATAGCGGGTGAACTTCCCCGTTGACCTGTCCAGTGTATGTAGCCCATCTCCATTTGTACCAACCCAGAAATTACCCTTGCTGTCTTCAAATATGGCAGCGACATAGGGGTTGATCAGTTTATTCTTGTCAGCCGGATCAGCACCATAATAAGTGATTTTTTCATTCAATGGGTCATAGCTGAAAAGCCCGCCAGAACCAGTTGGTTTTGTTGGTTCAGGCGCAATGGATCCAAACCAGATCTTGCCTTTGCTGTCTTCATAAATTTCAAATATCACTGCACTACTGATCGAAGTATTTTCAATCGGGCTTCTTTTGATACGGGAAAATTTTCCGGTCTTATTGTCGTATCGATCCAACCCTTTTTCTGTGCCAATGTATATTTTTCCGGTACGGTCAGCGATCACTGCAGTCACCGTATCAGATACAACACTTGATGAATCATCGTCTTTATGCCGGAAATGCGTGAAGGTGTTTGTTGCGGGGTCGAATTTGTCGAGGCCCGATCCAATGGTTCCCAACCATATCATTCCTGATGAATCCACTGCCATAGAGAGGATCATGTTGCTCGCGGGTGAATTGGGGTTTTCGGGATCGTGTTTATACCGTTTGAATTCTCTTCCATCGAAGCGTATAAGTCCTGATGAAAAACTGGTGAACCAGATATATCCCTGCAGATCCTGTGAGATCCCATATACGTTCCCATAACTATGTGTTTTTTCAGCTACTGCGATGTTAAACTGCGGTTGCTGTGAAAACAGGTTGCCGGTAAGTGAGACGAATAGAATTAGGAGAGAAATCAGTTTTGGTTTGGGCATATCACCTCATTTTAACTTCTTGTTTTGCTTAGGAGGAGGTAAAAAGTTTTCGCCGGTGATTACTTTTCTTCCAGTTTTATCTTCCAAAGCAAGCCTGGCATCTTTTGCGATTTTTCCACCTTTTTTTCCAGCTACAGCATTTTGCTTCAATCCTTTTGCCTTTTCGGTTTCTGCAATTTGTCTTGTAGATAATTCTGCCAATGCGGTAAAGATCAATTCAGCTTCGCTCATGTGGTCCCGGAGGTTTTGCGCTTTTAATCCTTTGAGGTTTTTGTGTTCTTGTACAGAAAGACCTGCCCATTCCGTATGAATGATGTTTGTTAAGAATGCAAACTCATCTGATTTTTCGACACCACTTTGCTTCCAATAATCGGTTAGTTTATTTCTGGTTTCCTGACCGGTCATTCGTTGTTGTATCCATTTTTCACTTCTACCCAGCTTCTGCCAGTTTTCTCTTGCCCGGTCGAGGCTCTGTTCTGGGTCGGCAATTTCCTGCATCCGTTCGTAGCCCACTTTCGCCAGCCATTGTTTGAAGGGCTCTGCTTTGGGCGAGGGGATGGATTGAATGATACGCAGCAGTACTTGTGTTTCTGCAACATCCGTCTCTCTCATTTTGCCATCTGTGGCTTTCATTTTCAATTGTCGACAAACTGTCGACAGTTCAAGACCATCTTCAGTTTTAACCCTTACTTTCATTTTAAACCAGTAATCTCTTGGGTTAACACTTTCAGTTAATATCGAAACCACATCAATAACAGAGAAATACCATTTCCCCTCATTCTCATCCCAATGAGTTCGTACTTTTTGCTGCTCAAATAACTTCACTTCATTTTTCATCTGCACTCTTTTTCTAATGGTCAAGTTAGGAATAAAAGTAGACGTAGAAAGTCCGAATAAAAGCAAGAACTGCACGTTTTTACCTGGTTCCGATTTGAATATTTCTTTGTACAATCGGAATTAGCCAGTGAACCAATACGCCAATTAACTATTGGACAAGGTGACCGTGAAAACAGTCCCTTCACCCTCAATACTCTCCACACTGATCGCTCCGCCATGTGCCTTCACGATATCGTAACTCAAACTCAATCCCAATCCGGTACCCTCACCCGTGGGCTTGGTGGTGAAGAAGGGCTGGAAGATCTTATTTCGGTTATTCTCGGGAATTCCATTTCCATTGTCTTGCACCGAAATAATTATCGAATTGTCGGATTGGCGGATTGGCGAATTATTTGACGCATCGACCAACCGTGTGCTTACCGTTACTATCGGATCATAGCCTTCATCCGCCTTTTTCTTCTTTTCATTCACTGCATAGAATGCGTTGTTGATCAGGTTGAGGAGTACGCGACCAATATCCTGCGGGATGATGTTGATGTTGCCAATACTCTGATCGAAATCTGTTTTGATGGTGGCATTGAACGATTTGTCCTTCGCGCGCATACCGTGAAAAGCCAGGCGAAGATATTCATCGGCCAGGGCATTGATGTCGGTGAGTTCTTTTACGCCGCTGCCTTTCTGGCTGTGTTGTAGCATGCCTTTTACAATGGCATCTGCACGTTTGCCGTGTTCGCGGATCTTTTCCTGGTTGGTCCGGATATCAGCAGTCAGCGCTTTCACTTCTTCCAGGTCACCTTTCTCTGCGGCATCATTGATCTCAGCAGCCAGTTCTAAGTTAATCTCCGAGAAATTATTAACGAAGTTCAACGGGTTCTGTATCTCATGAGCAATGCCTGCGGTGAGTTCGCCGAGAGAGGCGAGTTTTTCTGATTGGATGAGTTGTGTCTGGGTAGCTTTCAAAATTGCAAGTGCGTCTTCAGCTCGTTTTTTTTCAGTTTGAATTTGAATTAAATTCAGCCTTGCCTGTTCCGATTGGGCTACAGCGATCTCAATGTCGTGGTACCTCTGATACGGAAGTTGAAAAACGTTTCTAAACCTTTCTAAAACCTGTAATTTTTCGTCTGGTAAAGAGGAAAATGTTGAAATGCTCACATTTCCTGCGCCTAT
>JAHEFC010000040.1:0-2550 GCA_024640385.1 Sphingobacteriales bacterium | reverse complement strand
CAGTTCTTCACCTGTTACTATCAATTCTAAAAAGTTGACTTTACTTTTTTCGTTTTCTTTTAAATCTTTTACATATTTTTCTATTAAAGGAATACCATTGGTAGGTATTCGGGTTATTTTACTGCCGATACTTGAATAATCATAATCAATAAAAAAATCGTTTTCCTCATCATGTATCAGAATCATAGCATTGCGTATTTCGTCAATGCCTAACATTTTCAATTCCTTATACAACACCATACTGACATTTAATAAGTCATCAGACTTGTGCATGGCCATTGCCTGATTACGAACTCTCTCAAGTGCTGCCTCTATTTCCAGTTCCTTGTTTTTTGAGTTAAGAACCTGATTTGCTTTTTGTTTTTGCCGGTTGTTCCGGTACAGAAAAACCCCGATCATGGATAAGACTGCAAGACCACCGAGCAAACTGTATGTTCTGATATTATTCTGCGTCTGGATCTTTTCTTTCTCAAGTGCCTCTAACCTTAGTGTTTCCTCGAATCCCGTAACCTGGAACTCCTGGATCTTTTCCTTTTCTGCTTTTTCAAGCTTATCATTCAATGCAGTGGCTAGTTTAAGATAAGTAAACGAACTGTCAGAGTTACCCAGCTCCAGATAACTATCTGAGATCATCCTGTAGGAGATGGCAGTGGACTTTTCTTTACCCACAGGTTTTAAAATGCTAAGGGCCTGTTTGCTATGATGAAGACTTGAATCGATCTTGTACTGGGATTGAAACAACCGGGCCAGTTGCAGATGAGCCTCTCCATTTTTCACGGGGTTGTTGTACAGGGCACTTACCCGGACCGCCGTTTCAAAATTTTCCTTTGCCCGGATAGTGTCGCCCAGTTGCAGAAAGGTTTCTCCAACCTGTATATAATTATTAGCCTGAAATTTTTTATAAGGCACCGCTTCATTATAAGCCACTGCCAACTGGTTATAAAACAGTGCCGAGTCCGGCTTATTCAGTTTCAGATAAGCATTACCCTTCTCGTTAAAAATAAAAGACAGTAGTAACGAGTCTTTCAAAGTTTCAGCGATTGTTCTCGCTTCATCTGCTGCAACAATGCTTTTTTCAAAGTTTCCGGTATAACCGTATAAACCGGCAAAGGCATGGTGAACCCAGCATAATACATTAAGACGATAAGATCTGGCTGTTTGCCCTGCCGATAACTTCGAAACATATTTTTCGTTATCGGGGTTTCCAGCAAGATCCAGGGCGAGATTCAGTGATTTCAGCGCTTTCGGATAGTTTCCCATTTTGCATAACGGCCAGATCAGATTTGAATACCACATCGCTTCGTCCAGCCTTAGATTCAACTGCTTCGCAAGCGCTATCGCTTTTTCGGCATAATAAATGGAACTGTCAATGCTTACATCATCATAATAAGTACCTATATCGGCAAAAGCGACCATGCGGTTGGTATCATTCTTTGCCAGTTGAATATTCCGGTGCAAACTATCCAGTTCAGATAAGCGCGGCTGTGCCGTGGCAACAAATGGAAGGAATAACAGGAGGTGCCTGAGGATAGCCAGCTTCATGGCTTTAAGGTAGAAAGATCTGTTGTTATGGCAAAGGATCAATCAAATAGCATTCAATCATGTTGATCCAATTTTTGCAAAATAAATGGGGTCATTTTACAAACCAGTACAACGCATATAAAAAAAGCACCTTTCCAGATCTTACTGAAAAGGTGCTTTTAAAGTAGCATTAAATCGATAGTGTTTTTCTTAGGCCGCTATTTTTTAGAAATGGAGTAAATGATATTGTTCTCGAATCCAGAAACATAGATCTTGCCTGATTTACCAATAGCTACGCCATCGAAGCTCCAGGTTGGAGGAAAGCCATCAAGTGCGGGTTGCCCAAGTTTTAGGCCTTCCGCAATGGATGTTACCTTTCCTGTTGATAGATCAACACGAGACAAGCGTGAAGCCCCGGTTTCAACAACCAACAGACCTCCGTTCTCATCCCAAGCCAAGCCTTCAGGTTTCATCAGGCCAAATACAACAGGTACTGGTGCATTTGGTGTATTTCCATTAAAACTGATCTGCCATATGATACCCGTACCCCAGTCAGCCACCCAAAGTAGTTCTCCATCAGTGGCCAAACCACCCGGTGCGAATACATTCACATTGTTGATGGGTAGTATCATTGATTTATCGCTTGCCCTGACTACACCGCCAAGTCCCAGATCAACCACTACCAGATCATTCTTGAATCGGATGGCATTCATAGGAACTGGCATGGAATATTCTTCAAGCACCGTTTTAGTAGCGGGGTCCCATACCTGAACCAGTGAATTAAAGAAGGAAGAAACCACTAGTTTATTTCCATCCGCTGAAACGGTAAACGGTGTTGTCAGCTTTTTTGGCTCAGAGAGTAAGTATCCTTTTTGAACACTAACTTCCCTGCCACTGGTGGCATTTATTTCTCTCAGCCTGAACAAGTCGGCCACAAATAAGGCTTCCTGGTTGTTCGAGCCCGGTAAAACAGCTATCCCCATAGGACTGATCATTCCCCCTTTACTAATGTTCCTGGTTTGTCCTCCC
>JAHEFC010000295.1 GCA_024640385.1 Sphingobacteriales bacterium | reverse complement strand
TTCTTCTCATCAATGGCCAGTTTACCAGTATCACTCTTATCCCTGGTGGTGACTGCGTTGATGGGAACTGAAAGCACATCCGCGTGGGTCTTGGTTTGAATATCTGCACTGGCGCTCATACCCGGCCTGAAGGGGAAACTTTTTGGCCGCGTAGGGTCAAAAAGATCCTGGTAAGATGATGGGTCCAGCCTGATCCTCACTTCGTAGTTGGTTACATCAGTAGTTGAAACCTGTGTTGTACCGCCAACTCCCCTGTTGGTACTCGCGATCTGGGTTACCGTGCCTTTGAATTTCCTCTTATTGTAAGCATCAACTTCAACAATGGCTGTATCGCCAATTTTAACTTTCGGGATATCATTTTCACCCACATCAACCCTTACTTCGATCACACGCATATCAGCTACCCGCATCATCTCGGTACCCGCCATCATGGAATTACCTACTACCCTTTCCCCTTTCTTCACGTTGAGCAGGGAAACCACACCGTTCATGGGTGCCAGAACACTGGTTCGGCCAAGATCTTTCTGTGCGCGCGACAAACTGGCCTGTGCACTCTGAACACCGGCCTGGCCGCTCCTGATGCTCTGCTGCGCAGCGGCATAATCTGCTTTTGCAGTCAGGTACGCACTCTCAGCCTGTTCAAACTCCAGCCTGGAGATCACCTTATCATCAAATAATTGTTTCTGACGCTTATACTGCCTTTCAGCCTGCTCAAAACGGGCTTTGAAAGATTCCAGTGAAGCACTGGCATTCTGTACCTGGGCCTGTTGCTGGGTAACCCCTGCCGCTGCCTGGTCGCGCTGGGTTGCATATATATCAGCATAAATACGGGCCAGCAACTGTCCTTTCTGCACACTGTCACCCTCCTGCACTGTAAGTTCAACGATCTCACCGGAGATATCAGGACTGATCTTCACTTCCACTTCGGGATACACTTTTCCACTGGCAGTTACCACTTCAGTGATAGACCGTTTAACCACCTTCTCAACGGAAACCTTTGTGGATTCTTCTTTACCTATTACCCCGGCCGCTTTCAATCCCAGGAGTGCTATGATCAATAAGAGCAGAATCGCTCCTATCCATATCCATCTTTTTTTCATCTTATCTATTTACTTAAATGTTCTCAATCTACTTTAGGCCTCTACGCCTCTTTAAAGCCTTACCCCACGCCCTTTATAAAACTCCAGGACCTTCATCTTAAACACATAGTCATACTGCGCTATCAGCCTGTCCACCTTTGCGCGTGTCAGGTTATTTTGAATGGTCAGCCATTCAATGGTTTGCATCACCCCTAAATCATAACGTTTAGATGCCAGTTCAAATGATCTTTCTGCGGTTTTCACCTGCTTTTCCCGGGCAAGGAAGGTTTTATAGGAGCCGAAAGCCTGCTGATAGGCATTGTATACATCCTGTTTCAACTGAAGTGTATCGCGCGTAATGGCCAGTTTGCTCCTTTCTATATCCAGTTTAGATCTCTCTACATTAGAACGGGCCTGCCAGCCGTTGAATATCGGCACAGTCAGTGCAATACCGAAATTCTGACCAAAGTTGTCTTTCAGCTGGGTTCCGTACCCATTCCAGATCGACCCCATGAATTTATTCTGGCGGGTGCCAAGGTCATCAGTGAACGCATATACTGGCGTTGGATCGGCAGGGCTTTTAGTATAGAAACCCGTCATCTTCTCTGAACTTCCTGACCTGTAAAATTCCTGGAATCCATTGTTGAAAGATGTTCTTAATCCACCGAACGCACTGATGGTAGGATACAAACGACCGCGAAAAGCCTGGTAAGCTTTTTCTGATGAGGCCAGCCTGAGGTTATTGCCTTTGATCTGGGGTTGTGAATTCAATGCCAGTTTATAGACGCTGGCCGGATCTTCCAGCAGAATATTATCTACAGGGATCGTTTCAACCGGAGGTGTATCGAGTTCGAAAATTTCATCAGCAGGAAGATTAAGCAACCCTTTCAATGTCAGCTTATCGATCTCGTAATTGGCCAGCGATTGAATCAGAGTGGCGGAATCACGTGCCACCTGGGCTTCCAGTTCTGCTGCGTTGAGCTCCGGGAGCGTACCGGCATCCACCAGTTTCCTGGTATTGTTGTACTGCTGTAAAGACTGCTGCAACTGGATCTCGTTCACTCTTGTCTGTTCAAAACTCAGCAGTGCAAGCAGGTATTGCCTGGCCACATTCAGGCCTATATCGTTCTTTGCCTTGTCTATGGCAGCCAGATCAGCCTCATATCCAAATTTATTTGAAGAAACGGTATTATTCAGTGAGCCCCAGTTAAAGATGGTCACCTGTGCCTGCAGATTATGGTTCTCAAACATCGCATTCAGGTTCTGGTACACGTTGGTATTTTGGTTCAGCGATCGTCCGTAGGTCAAACCATGGTTCAGGCTATAGTTGAGCGAAGGGTACTTGCTGTACTTGCTCTGCTTCAGAATGATCTCGGATGTCCGGGCCTGGATATCTGCCTGCCTAACCGATATATTATTGGCCATGGCATATTCCACGCATCTGCGAAGGTCCCATTTAGCCGCTTTTTGAGCTGAAGACTGCAGGAAAAGGGTTAAAAGGAACAAAAACGAAAGAAATTTCCTCATGAGGTCACTTTTGATTCCCCACCACCGGCTAAATACCCAGTTTTGGGGGTACAAATATTCAACCAAATTGGCGAATGGCAAAATCGCCTGTCACAGAATGCTGCCGCCCATAGGATGAAATGTGGGGAATGTGATGAATGTGGGGAATGTGGGATATGAATATGAGGAATGTAGTTAATGTATTTATTGAATTCATTTCCCACATTTCACTCGCCACATTTCCTACATTCATCACATTCCTTACATTTTATCTAAGTCCTCTATCAGGTATTCCGCCTCCTCCAACCCCACATAGATGCGCAACATCCGGTGATCTTTATTGGAGGGATCGAAGTCTTCCGCTTTCATGGTAGCCAGTTTGGGTATGATCAGGGACTCGTGCCCGCCCCAACTCACCGCCATCTTGAAATGCTTTAGGTTGTCGCAGAATTGCTCTATTTCTCCCGGGGTTTCCAGGGTGGTATAGACTGAAATAAGCCCCGGCGCTTCTTTCATTTGCTTTTTGGCCAGCTCATATTGGTCAAATTCTGGATCGAAAGGATAGATGACAGATTCAACCTTCGGATGTTCTTTCAGGTATTCGTAGATCGTTCTTGTGGTGCGGCTGATCCTTTCAAGCCTCGCGGGCAGGGTTCTCAACCCCCTCAGCAGCAACCACGCATTGAAAGGCTGGATCCCGCTGCCTATGCACATATACTCACTCAGGAAGATCTTTCGCATCATCTCCGCTGTTCCACTGAGTACACCTCCCAGTGTATCACTGTGCCCGCCGATATACTTTGTGGCAGTCTGCATGGCAATATCAATACCCATGTCCAGGGGCCTTTGATACAAAGGAGTACAATAACTGTTATCAATAACCGTAATGATCCCCTCCGCACGGGCAAGCTCTGCAACAGCTTCAATATCCTGCAGCTCAAAATACCAGGATGTAGGCGATTCGAGGTAGATCAGCGAAGTGTGAGGGAGGATGGCCCTTTCAAAATTCCGGATATCACGGCCATCAATATACGTAGTGGTTATGCCGAATCTGGTCAGGATCTGATCGAAAAGGTGCCTGGTCCAGCTGTAAGGATGTTCCACCGAAACAATATGATCACCAGACTTCACATTCGCCATCACAGCCGCATAAGTAGCGGCAGCACCATTATTGAAAACAAGGCAGTCTTCCGCACCATCAAGGGCTGCCAGTTTCTTGCGCAGTATATCAACTGTAGGATTTAGACCCCTGCTGTACAGGTAAGTGCTCATCTCGTCTTCAAACGCTTTTCGCATATCCGTTACCGTATCAAATGCAAAATTGCTGGTCTGCATGATCGGCGGGGCGATGGCATTGAAATACTCGTGACGGTCTTCTCCAAGCTGGTTTATGATGTATGATATGTCCATCAGTTGATCGTTTTGATGTTACGCCACCTGGCGGTGAGAAAGTATATTCCGATGAATGCGCCCAATACCAGTACACCTGTAAGTGCCGTGTAGGGCTGGTCATAAGCAATACTGAGGGCCACAAAAACATATGTGGCGATGAATAGCAGGGGCATCAAGGGATAAAGCCTGAGTTTATAGATCTTACTGTCGTCCTGCCCTTTCATCCTTTTTCTCAAAATGAATAAGGTAGCTGCTGAAAATGCCATGCCAATGCAGTCTAAAAAAATAGTGAAGCCAAGTATCTTATCAAATGTATCGAGGAAGAACAGGGTGCCTATGCTCAACAATGCATATACGGTAAGGCTTACAGTGAGTACACCTTTCTTACCGTCTTTCTTCTTGAATATGGCAGGAAGTATCCCATCTTCACTCATGGCATACATCACCCTCGGATTACTGAGCAGGATCACATTCACATAAGCCAGCACGGCTATGAACAAGAGAATGGAGAATGCATAACGTCCAGGTGCCCCAAAAATCCTTTCGGCAACTATGGCTGCAATTCCTTTTGAAGTTTTCAGGTCTTCGAACCCGATCACTTTGAAATAAGAATAACTGACCAGGAGATAGAGGCCGATGATCACGAGAATGCCGATGAAAATTCCCCTGGGCAGGTTCTTCTGTGCATTCTTCACTTCGTCCCCGAAATTGATGGTCTGCTGATACCCACCATAGGTGAAACATACGGCGATCAGGGCTAGTCCGAAAGACCTTATATATTCCATGGTTGAAAAGCTCTGTGTTTCCACAACGGCTTTCACTTCTGTATGTTTAGCGGGAAAGAACAGGGCCGTGATCAGCAGCACCAGCATACCGATCTTGATCATCATGAGCATGTTCTGTGTTTTCGCACTTACTTTCAGGCCCATAAGGTTGATGATATAGAAGATGAGTATGGCGCCCATGGCCATGAAGGATTTGACCACATCCGTGGGTGGCTTGTCAAATACGATCTCAGCCAGGTATTCACTGCCTATCAGGGCCACAGCTGCAAGGGAGGCAGCGTTGGAAATAAGGATGATACAGTTGATCCCAAATGCAACGGAAGGATGATAGGCCGTGGCGAAAATTTTATAATAGCCGCCGGTGACGGGATAACGGGATCCTATTTCGGCATAGGTGAGTGCACCGCAGAGAGCTACTAAGCCGCCAAATAACCAGGCCAGGAAAAACACATTGGGTGTAATAGCTGCTTTGGCCGAATCAGTTGCCGTTCTGAAAATACCCAGTCCGATCACCAGGCCGATCACGATCATAGTGAGGTCGAACAGGCTGAGCAACGATCTGCCCTGTTTGTCTTTATCCATACGTTGGGTCAAAATACGAATTTTACGCAGAGACAAGGAGAATTACAC
>JAHEFC010000294.1:1929-5397 GCA_024640385.1 Sphingobacteriales bacterium | reverse complement strand
CACCATCTCATTCTTGTGAGGGATACCAGGGCTCTTCATCACTTCATCTGCTCCAAGTATCCTCGCTTCATCATGCTGCCCTTCCTCATACGCTATCCCATGTTCTTTCAGCTCTTTGCGATATTTATCTTTCAGAGCACCCGCATCGGACAAAAACACCTCGTACCCCTGCAGCCTACCTAACACCGCGGACCCAACACCACTCTCTCCTCCTCCCAATATGACCAGTTTGCCCATATCGCTTTTTTAAAAAAATGGTTCTTCAAGGGGATGAATTAGAACCAGGCCGTTGCCGTCAGGCATTGGTTTTCCATTAATCCCTTTATGAGTGTTACCTCAGTTTCAATGACATAATTGCCAATACCACACATAACAACGTCACGATCCAGAAACGCACCGCGATCTTACTCTCATGATATCCAAGTTTCTGGTAGTGATGATGAAGGGGACTCATCAGGAATACCCTCCGACCTTCCCCATATTTTTTCTTAGTGTATTTGAAATAACTCACTTGTATCATCACACTGACCGTTTCCACAAAAAATACCAGGCAGAAGATCGGTATCAGGAACTCCTTTCTGACCATGATAGACAAGGACGCTATAATGCCTCCCAGTGCAAGACTGCCTGTATCACCCATGAATACCTGCGCAGGAAAAGTGTTGTACCAAAGGAAGCCAATGCAGGCCCCGATCATGGCTGCGATGAAAATACTCAGCTCACCAAGGTTGGGGATGTACATGATGTTCAGGTAATCAGCCACACGAAGGTTACCACTTGCATAGGCGAACAAAGCAAGACAAACACCAATGATCGCCGATACCCCAGTTGCCAGGCCATCAAGACCATCTGTCAGATTCGCGCCGTTCGATACTGCGGTAACTATGAAAATGATTATTGCTATATATAATAACCAGGTATAATCCCTCAGGCTTTCCGGCAGCAGTTTTGAATAATTGAATTCATGGCCTTTTACAAAAGGAATGGTAGTGATGGGCTCATCTGCTTCCACAAAATATCGCTGCTTACCATCGAAATTCAGCACCTTGAGATTTTCCACCCCACTGGTATTACCAGTGTATTCCCGCCATGTTTTGGTACTGGGACTGAAATAAAGTGTAGCCCCGATGATGATACCCAAACCCACCTAGCCAATGATCTTGGACCAGCCTGCCAGTCCATCCTTATCGGTCTTCTTATAGTCCTTACCCATCTGCTGTATCCTTCTTTTGGCCTGGAGCTTGAGCAGGTCATCAACAAATCCAACTATCCCCAGCCACACAGTTGACAAAAGAATGAGCCTGATATATACTTTACTGAGGTCGGCAAACAACAGCGTTGGTACGAGGATACCCATGAGGATGATGATGCCACCCATGGTTGGGGTCCCCTTTTTCAGGTTCTCACCGGCCAGGCCAAGTTCACGGACACTTTCGCCGATCTGTTTTTTCTTAAGCAGATTGATCACGCGCTTGCCATAGATCATTGTAATGATGAGAGACAGTAAAATAGCCATCAGCGCCCTGAAGGTGATGAACTGAAACAGTCCTCCCCCGGGGATCCTAATGCCATTATGTGTCATCCAATCAAATAAATGGTACAGCATATATTATCTTAGTTCTAAACATTCTTTGAGTATCTCTTTGTCGTCAAATGGCGTTTTCACCCCATTGATCTCCTGGTATTTCTCATGGCCCTTTCCCGCCACAAGTACTATATCTTCCTTACCCGCAAGGCTAACCGCAGTTTTGATGGCTTCACGCCTGTCTGCGATCGAGATGAATTTTCTCCTGTTCTCCACAGACAGGCCCGCCTCCATATCTTTCAGGATCTGCCCGGGATCTTCTGTTCTGGGATTATCCGATGTGAATATGGCTTTGTCGCTATGCTCACAGGCTACTTCACCCATCACAGGGCGCTTGGTCTTATCCCGGTCTCCGCCACATCCAACTACGGTGATCACTTTCTCATAACCTTTCTTCAGATTTTTTATGGTGGCCAGAACATTCAGCAATGCATCCGGCGTATGGGCATAATCAACTATGCCTATAATGGAATCTTTAGCTGATACGATGTAATCGAATCTTCCTTCAGCTCCTTTGAGGCTGCTCATCACGGTAAGCACTTCATGCTTCTCCTCTCCCAGGCAAACAGCGGCACCGTAAACGGCAAGCAGGTTATATGCATTGAACTCACCGATCATCATGAAATTCACTTCCTGTTCGTTGATCACCATGTGTAAACCGGACAACCCGTTGTCCAGTATCCGGCCTTTGAAATCCGCGATCGATCTGAGACTGTAATAATATTTTGAAGCGGGTGTGTTCTGGAGCATTACCGTTCCACGCTTGTCGTCAAGATTTGAGATCGAAAATGCATCAGGGCTAAGATTGTCGAAAAATGATTTCTTTACCCTGATATATTCATCGAATGTTTTATGGTAATCAAGATGATCGTGTGTGATATTGGTGAAAATCGCACCCGCGAACCGGATACCGGTAATACGGTGCTGGTGAATGGCATGGCTGCTGCACTCCATGAATACATGACTGCAACCCTGCTTCCACATTTCGTGTAACAGCTTATTCAGACTTACGGCATCAGGTGTGGTATGTGTGGAAGGATATTCCTTGTCACCGATCATGTACTTCACGGTAGATACCAGGCCACAGAGATATCCCAATCCGGAAAAAAGCTGGTACAACAGCGTACTTACGGTGGTTTTACCATTGGTACCCGTTACGCCAACAACCTGCATTTTGTGTGAAGGTTCTCCCATGAACTGGTGGGCAACATATCCCGCAGCTTCAGCAGAATCCGCAACCTGCACATAAGTGACGTTATTACTGATCTCTGCCGGCATCACTTCGCATATCACGGCACTGGCGCCTGCATTAACAGCAGCAGGGATATGATCGTGGCCATCAACCACGGTTCCCTTCAATGCTATAAAGCAGGCTCCCGGTTTCACCTTGCGCGAATCAGTAACCACATCAGTGATGTCCACCGCTGTTGAACCAGTTACTGCCCTGAGGTTCACCTTATATAATATGTCGCTTAAGCTTGCCATTAATTAAGATCCAGGTATACAGTTTGTCCTTGTGCTATTGTTGTTCCAGCAGTTAACGACTGCTGGCTTACCTTACCCATTCCCTTGGCCACCACTTTCAGGTTCATGTTCTCGAGCATGTAAATGGCATCTTTCAGGCCCATTCCTTTTACATTGGGCATCGCACGCCGCGTCACATTCAACCTTCTTGCGGTTGACACATCATTCTGCCTCTCGATATAGGTCCATTTACCGGAGTTCGAAGAATCCAGGTAACCCATATTCATTGTGCCGAATACTTTTTTGAAATCCTGCTTCCATCCCGCCCAATAGGCCAATGTGCTGTCTTTCACAGGTTCAGCCGCATAAAGAGGAAGTGACATTAAATTCTTTGAATAAAGCTTATCAGCTATCTCTTT
>JAHEFC010000294.1:0-1919 GCA_024640385.1 Sphingobacteriales bacterium | reverse complement strand
AACGCACCATAGTATTTATGTGCAAACGGTTTGTTACGTATCACCACAATAATTGAATAATGCGGATCATCAGCAGGAAAATACCCGGCAAAGGATGACTGATAGATATGATCTGCATAACCTCTTGTACCGTTGGCCACCAGAGCTGTTCCCGTTTTCCCTGCGATCTTATAATATGGACTGGCCAGGCTTTTTGCAGTTCCTTCGATCACTACACCCTCAAGACATTCCTGCAGTTGTTTCAGCGTTTGGGGACTGCAAATGGTCTCGAGCTTTACTTCCGGGGAGAATGACCGTACTATTTTTCCATCTTTCATCACCGCATTGACCAGGTAGGGCTTCATCATCCTGCCATTGTTGGCCACGGCGTTATAGATCATCAAAGTATGGAGGGGCGTAAGAGAAAGGTTATAACCAAAGCTCATCCAGGGCAGCGTGGGTGCGCTCCAGAACCTCGACTTCGGATTCGGGATCACGGGCTTCGACTCGCCGAGTAAACCAATACCGGTAGCGGTATCCAGTTTGAGCCGGCTTAAGTGACCCAGGAATTTTGTTGGCTGATTTGAATAATAAGCTGTTGCCAGTTTTGCCATGCCCACGTTTGAACTGAGTTCGAATGCCTGCTTTACGGTTACACCCTGGCGACCATGCTTTTCACTGTCGTAAACAGTGCGGCCAGCTACTTTCCATACGCCACCCTCGAGATTCACGTTGTCGTTCAGCTTGGCATACCTGTCTTCCAGAACAGCCAGCATGGTCAGCAGCTTGAAAGTGGAACCGGGCTCCGATTTGGTAATGGCGTAGTTGAGGTCTTCAAAATAGGTACCGTCTTTCTGGCGGCCAAGGTTGGCAATGGCTTTTACTTTGCCTGTTTTCACTTCCATCACAATGGCTGTTCCATGCTCACATTCATTTTCCACCATCATCTTCATCAGAGCGTTTTCCGTGATGTCCTGGATATTGACATCAAGCGTGGTGATCAGGTCACGGCCGTGTTCCGGCTCGATCTCAGAGCCTTCAATGGGTACGAATGCGCCTCCTGCGATACGACGCACGAGGCGCTTTCCGTTTTCGCCTTTCAGTAGGGTGTCATACGTTTTCTCCAGACCAACGTTCTTGCTCACGAGTCTGCCGTCTGCGCCTACGTATTCGCGCGACAAACCAATGGTTCTGTTGGCCAGTAATCCGAATGGAGTAAGTCTTTTTTCTTTGTCTTCAAAAATGAATCCGCTCTTATTCCGGCCCGCTTTTACGAGATGGCAATTCCTAAGCACCTGGTATTCACTGAATGTGATATTGCGCTGAAGGAGATAATAGCGTTCTTTATTTTTATAAGCAGCTGTCAGTTCTTTTTTATAAGCTGCGGCCGACTGGTCAGCAAAAAGTGCGGCCAGCTCAATGGACAGTGAATCAATATTTTCTTTGAACCTTTTTCCGTTTTTCTCACGAAGGCCATCAGCGCCGAAATCTATGCGTACATCAAAATAAGGAATGGAAGTACTCAACATACTTCCATCTTCGCTATATATGGTACCGCGCTCTGCATCGAGCTCCCGGTATTCGAGATGAAGACTGTCACTCATCTGTTTCCAGTAATCACCCTCAACCTGCTGGATGTATACTGTTCTGCCGATGATGAAAAGGCTGAAGACTACAATGCCAAGGAATATGAGATATACTCTCCATAATATGTCCTTTTTGATATCCAATCCCGCAGTTAGTTTTTACAGCTTATTAATACAGTGTGTCTTTCAGTTTCATGGGCGGTGCCACCAGTTCTTTCAAACCCAGCGGCTCAACAACTTTCACGATCTCACTTTGTTTACTTTGAAACATGAGTTCGCTGCGTATCGTCTTGTATTCATACTGCACCTCTTTCAATTCACGGGCTGTACGATTAATATCCTTGATCGTTTTTT
>JAHEFC010000039.1 GCA_024640385.1 Sphingobacteriales bacterium | reverse complement strand
AATGCCGCCCAGCGTACACCCATACTCGCGGCGTTTCCAAAAATGCTGATGCCCCTGATCGTGGTGTTGCCGGGCGTAGTGGCCATTGCGCTTTCCCAGCCTGGACTTGCCGATAAGGGCTATAAGATCCCCGTCGATGCGGCGGGGCAACTGGACTATACCATGACCCTGCCATCCCTGCTGTCCCATTATTATCCCAGTGGACTGATGGGCGTGGGGATCACGGCGCTGCTGGCTTCTTTCATGAGTGGTATGGCGGGAAATGTGACCGCGTTCAATTCTGTATTCACTTACGATATCTACCAGGCCTATTTTGTAAAAAAGAGATCGGACCGGCATTATCTGCGGGTAGGCAAGCTCGTTACCTTATTCGGGATCCTGTTTTCCATCGGCACGGCCTACATCGCCACAAGCTTCAATAATATCAATGATTTTCTGCAGCTGGTGTTCAGCTTTGTGAATGGTCCTTTGTTTGCGACCTTCCTGCTGGGGATGTTCTGGAAACGTACCACGGCCGATGGCGCTTTCTGGGGATTGCTGATGGGAACCATAGGTGCTGCCATAACCCACGGGCTCACGATCGCAGAAGGGAAGGGAGGATGGATCGCGCCCATGTTCCCGATCTCCAGCGGCATGGGCCAGGCATTCATTGTTGCTGCTTTTTCCTGGGTGGTCAATTTCTTCACTACTATTTTCGTGAGCCTGGTTACCAAACCCAAGCCGGATGAGCAGTTGAGGGGACTGGTCTATTCGCTGACAGAGAAACCTAAATACAAAGGAGCCAAATGGTACCAGCAGGTAGTTCCGATAGGTATATTACTGCTCATCATCACCATCATTCTTAACATGGTCTTCTTCTAATACTAACGTATATGATCAAACGATTTAATCAGCTCAGCTTCATCATAGGACTATTCTTCATTATACTGTCCCTGATCCTGATCGTGGGTTACCTGGTGTCCGAAGCGCTGAATGCCAGGATCAACCTGTATTCAGGTGTTTTGTTCCTGGCGTTCGGAATTTTTATGGTGATGGTAAAAAGTGGGGAATAAGATCGAATGTGATCAATGTGATGAATGTGGGAATGTGGTATATGAAAATGGCTGCCGGAATCCCGACAGCCATTTTTTAATTTATCACATTCCCACATTTATCACATTCCTCACATTCTTTATCAGTATCCCTGATTCTGCACCAGGTAGCCCGGCAGGTTGGAAGACCCGTCGATCGCTGTCTGGGGAATAGGGAATAACCTCTTGTTCTTATCTGTATTGGTTTTTTCGGTCCATGTATTTTCATACTTCCCAAAACGGATCAGGTCTGTTCTGCGCTGAAATTCCCAGTACAGTTCGAAACCTCTTTCCCTGAGCAAAGTATTGAGATCAATGGATGTGAGGGCAGGCGCCTGCAGGGTTCCCTGTTTGCGGGAAGTTCTTACTGTGTTCACATCTGTCAATGCGCCGGCGGCATCACCCTTGCGGAGTTTTGCTTCGGCCCTCATCAGGTAAACGTCGGCCAGCCTGATTATGGCAATATCAGCTTCGCCAAAGTTCCGGCCGCTGGCTGATTTCTGGCTGAATTCATATTTCTCTACCCTGAAACCTGTACTGTAGTCACTGCCAGCTGTTGTGAAATCAACCTGCTCAGTGTGGTCTACGGGTGCGGTAGGCCTGCTCCTGGAGGCATTGAACAGTTTGCCTACTTTGAAACGACCCTGGGCATCTTTTACAAAGGCGCCACTCACACGGATCAAACCATATTGTTGGCCGCGGAGTATGCCTCTGTCGATCCTGTAATCGGCAGCAGTATAGAAGGTATCCAGGCCGCCTGTAGGCACATTGACATTCTTTTTATAAAATCTCGGGTCGGCCTGTGCAGGATCTGTTGGTGCATATGCATTGACCCAGGTTCTATAAAAATCAGGAGTTATTGCAGGCCCGTCTGTTCCGTTGGCCGCAGGGTATGCAGGGAGCGGATATTGATCACCGGATAAGGAGAAATAGGCGAGACGGTTATGCCCGTTCAGATCAAAACGCTGATCAACGGTGAACACGAGTTCTTTATTGGTATTGTTGGCATCACCGAAGATGGCAAAATAATCGGGAGAAAGGGCATAAGAACCCGAGCTGATGATCCTGCCGGTATAATCGATCACCTTATCCATTTCTTCAGGCTTGAATGTAAGCTGCGCAGCATAAGGATCGCGCCATGCAGCTGCGTTCAGGTAAAGCCTGGCAAGCATACCATAAGCGGCATTTTTTGTTACCCTTCCTGTAGTTACAGTATTGTCCAGGTTAGGTTCGGCCGCCAGTAATTCAGAAGAGATATAGTCGATGGCTTCCTGCCCCCTGATAATTTTAGAGATGTCATCTGGCTTTTCTTTTACAAAAGAAAGCCCCCAGAGATCAAGTGCGAGCATATTATAGAATGCGCGCATTGCTCTTGCTTCTGCCAGGTAAACCTTAGCATTCGCATCCTTATTATCTGGCAGTGTATTGATAGCGATCACCGCCCTTGAAATACTCTGGGTGATCAGGTTCCAGGTATCCCTTACGTTGGGATCCGTACTGATGGTTTCATGCTTGTGCAACGACATGTAAATACCGTTATCACCCCAGTCGGTACCACCACGATAGGGCAGAATGGCTTCATCCGTAGAGATCTCGGACAATGCAAATAGAGTGGTATGCCTGTAGATGTCCGGGAGGCGGGCATATACCGGCGCAATAAGGCCATCGGCCTGTTGTTTATCTGTTTGACCCGTAATCGATGATTCATCGAGTACTTTCTCATTCAGGTCGGTACATGAAGCACCGAGAACGAGCATCAACATCATTAGTTTAAAAATCCTGCTTTTCATTTACTAGTGTTTTAAAGTGTTACCTGTAATCCGAATATGAATGACCTGGCCTTTGGATAACTCAGGTAGTCGATACCATATGATTGAACGCCATTGATCTGCCTGTCAGTGTTTACTTCAGGATCATATCCATCGTAATCAGTCAGCACAAACAGATTCTGACCTGTTAATGAAACCCTCAGTGATTGTACCCATTTGCCAATACCCAGTTTTGTGGTATTGAAGTTATAACCGATCGCGAGGTTATTCAGCCTCAGGTAAGAACCATTCTTCAGGTAGCGTGTACTTACGGGAGCAGCGTTATTCACTGATTCTGCCGGATACTGAATGGCTTCGTCTGTTGTATTCAGGCCTTTGTATAAACGGAGTTTGTAAAAGTTGGCATTTGCTGTATTGTCGTAGATCTTATTGCCAGACACCCCATTGAAGTTAATAGCAAGATCAAAATTGTGGTAAGCCAGCGTTCCAAAGAAGTTATACATCACTTTGGGAAGCGCTGTTCCGGCCGCGATCCTGTCCTTATCAGTGATGATACCATCGCCGTCAACATCACGGTATTTACTCATACCATTGGCATCGAACCCGATGAATTCTTTCAGGTAGAAAGTACCGATTGGTTCACCATTGACATAACCATTGATGGTAGCAGATGTAAGACCTGATCCTGATGCTGATCCTGACGGAATAACAGTGTAGGGCGAGTTCTCAACTACATTATCCATAAAGGTGATGTTACCACCCAGGCCATAGGTCAGCCCTTTCTTGGTTGTATGGCGGTAAGCCAGTTCAGCCTCAAAACCCGTGTTGGTAATGGTCATATCTTCTACATTGGTCCATACTGTACCGGCAGGCTGTACAGGGTCTGAAGGAATAACTTCCAGCAGGATATTGCTTGACACTTTATGGTAAAGATCAAAGCTACCATTCAGGTCGCCGTTGAAGAATCCATAATCAAGACCAATATTCCATTGTTCCGAGGTTTCCCACTGGATGTCCGGATTGGCCAGTCGGGTGAATGTAGTACCAGCGGGATATGGTCCTGTTGCGGTGAGTGGATAGCTGGTTGTTGCTGAAACCGATGATGTATAAAGGGGTTGGGTAATCTTGGAAGGGATCTCCTGGTTACCTGTGATACCCCAACCTGCACGAAGCTTAAGATTGGAGAAGAAGGAGTTCTGCATGAAATCTTCTTCGGTGATCCTCCAGCCTGCAGAAAAAGATGGGAAAAAGCCGTATTTGTTATTCTCACCAAATTTGGAAGATCCATCAGCCCTGAAGTTTGCAGTAAGAAGATATTTGTTCTTATAGCTGTAGTTCACCCTGCCGAAAAATGACTGCAGTTCGTTCTCCAACGCGTAACCTCCTGGCTTGTTATTAGCCAGTGTAAGGTCCTGACCGATACCTGGATTGTACTGTGGTTCCACTGTGGTGATGGGGAACCTGTTGATGCTATAGTTGCGACCCTGCAGGAAGATCTTCTGGTAAGACATACCGCCAAGCACATCGAATTTGTGTTCACCTGTTTTGAAATTATAGGTGAGGTAGTTTTCAATCAGCGTGTTCTTGTTATAGGTATCGTAGGTTTCAAGTCGGCCCTCAACAGTAGGAACCTGGCTTGCAATGGTCTGCACGTCCCTGGTACCATTCGATACGTCAACACCGAAGTTCAGCTTGTAGGTCAGATTCTTCAGGATCTTGAATGAGGGTGTGATATTTCCTATGAGCCTGTTGATCTTGGTGATCTCCTTGCTCAGGCCAAACGTAACAAGAGGATTGCTGATATCGGTGTACCTATAAGGAATGCCAGCAGAATCTGCCGGGTAGGTAGGGTTATTGACCAAAGCATCACCAATTACAGATTGAATCGGGGGCCTCCTGTTGTAGGTGTTGGAGGCATTGATATTGGCTTCCAGTACCAGCCTTCCTTCCAGCAGTTTTTGGGTCACATTGAACCTGCCGCTGTACCTGTTGAGCTCGTTATACTTGATAATACCCTCTTGCTTCTGCATATTGAAGGCAGCATAATAGGTAAGATTCTGGGAACCGCCGCTGAAGGCCAGGTTATGATCCTGGGTGAAGGCACTGCGGGAGATCACATCCTGCCAGTCCGTATTGGCACCTTTGTCTACCAGGGTTCCATTGAGTTTACCCACCTCTGATCTGTAACGGCCAGCGTCAAACACATCGATGGGAGTGGCCATCTGGGAGGTACCCAGGTTCAGGGTATAGGTCATGGTAGACACACCCGCCTTACCGCGTTTGGTAGTGATCAGGATAACACCGTTCGCACCACGGGAACCATAGATGGCAGTGGCCGAGGCATCTTTAAGGATGTCAATGGCTTCGATATCGCTGGGGTTGATAAAATTCAAAGGGTTTCCACCACCTGTGCTCGCATTGTCCAGTGGCAAACCATCAACTACAAAAAGCGGGGTACTTCCTGTGCGCACACCACCAGGACCGCGCACGGTGATGTTGGTAATGGTACCCGGTTCGCCTGATGCTGTTGTTACATTGACACCGGCAGCCTTACCCTGGATCAGTTGTTCGGGTGAGTTGATGATACCGCGGTTGAATGCATCCGCCTTGATCGATTTCACGGCACCGGTAACGTCACGTTTTGACTGGGTGCCATAACCCATTACCACAACATTGGCGAGTTCAGCAGTAGCGGACTGCAGGCTGATGTTGATAGAGGCCTGGTTGCCTACGCGGACCTCCTGTGATGTGAAGCCTACATAACTGATAACAAGGATGGCCTTATCATCGGGCACGGTGATGGAGAAATTTCCATCAGCATCAGTAGTTGCAGTTGTTGCGCTACCCTTTACCGTTACAGTAGCGCCGGCAAGTGGCTGGTCACCCTGTGTGATCTTTCCTGTAACCACTCTTTCATAACGAATAGAGGGCTTTCCTTTTTCACGCTCACCGGAAAATACCGGCGTCAGCGGAAACAAAAACGCCAGGTATAATAATAACCTGGCTACCTTGTTCACGTTTAGTTCAAGCATTAGTGTTGGTTTTTTAAGAGTATAAAATTGAAAGAATTATTTCTTCCAAAAACAGCGGTGAAATATAGTAATTATATGATGATATTTATATAATGTTTTGTTCATGCTATTTCAATCGATTTCCCATAATATGGCACTCATGAGATTGTTTTTTGTGGTAATATCCGCTGTTCTTTTTTCGTACCATTCCAAAGCTCAGCAACCTGCTCCGCGCACCCATTCGCATAACGACTATGAGCAGAAAGAGCCGTTTTTCGCTGCTTACCGCGAAGGATTTTCCAGTATTGAGGCTGATGTGTGGCTGGCGGATGGGAAACTGCTGGTGGGGCATGATAAAAACGACCTGGACGCCGGGAGAACCCTCCAAGCCCTATATCTTGAACCGTTGGCTAAAAAGGTCAGGGAATATAACGGCAACCCATACCCGAAAAAGGACAAGGCGCTCCAGTTGATGATCGATATCAAATCAGATGCAACCACTACCCTGGACGCTATATCCACCGTGCTGAAAAATTACCGTGGGATCTCAAAGAATAAGAAGATCATCGTCACCATCAGTGGAAATCGTCCTGAGGAGTCAAAATGGAGCAGTTACCCGGGATATATTCATTTTGACGGCCGACCGACCAAGACATATAGTACCGATGCCTTGAAGAAAGTAGCCATGATCAGTGATAGTTACGATGCGTACAGGATCCCCGGAAGCCAGGTGCTGGATGAGGAAAAGGCCCGGAAAGCCATTAACGATGCGCATGCGCTGGGCAAACCCTTTCGTTTCTGGGGCAGCCCTGACAGTGCCGTTGCCTGGAAAAAATTCATCGACATGGGGGTGGATTATATCAATACTGACCATATACCGGAGCTGGCTGCATATTTGAGAGATCCCCAGGGATTTCTGACGGATCAGAAATTGGGGCGGGCCACGCTGCACCAGTCGCCGGTGATGATGCCCTATAACAGGATCATCAGATCCGCCGGCCAGGTGACGAGATTTGGAAATCCTGAATTAGAGAATCACGCGCTGGACATCACCCAACTGGCCGGTACGGATCATGCCCTGGTGCTGCACCGATACGGTGTTTTGGTGATGGACCTGGAAGGGAAGATCCTGGACGAGTACCTCCAAGGTACACCCAATGAGTTCCGTGGCCTGATGAGTACGTATTCCGGTGCAACCTCTTTTCGCTGGAAAGATCAGACCCTGGTTGTATGGCCGGCCGCCCGGGATACCGTCTCTTACCTCATGTTTGCAGAGTGGGCCGGCGAGATCAGGAATGTAAGCGGCGTCAGGATCCCGAGAAAACTGCCCGCCAGGAATGCGATCCCCAATGATATACTTGTTGACGAGCAGGCCGGGGTGCTCTATGCCGTATTGAATGGGAATGATGAAGTATTGAAATTGAACCTGGCAGACCGCTCTGTCATCTGGCAGAAGAAATCAGGTGGTATCGCTCCATTTGGTATGACGATGGCCAATGGGAAATTATATGTCTCGAACTGGGGAGGACCTATAGTAACAGATACCACAAAAGTTACCGCTGGTGTACCCTGGGGCCTGATCTATACCGATCCCCGTACCGGCGCTGCTGCGATGGGAACAGTAACCGTATTGGACCCTGCAGATGGAAAACTGTTGAACGAGATCAGGACCGGTATTCATCCTAATGCCCTGATCAGTTCGAAAGACCAGCGATATGTATATGTGAGCAACGGGAACAGCGACGATATAACGGTGATCAATACCCGAAATAATACAGTAGCAGAAACCATACCGGTTGGCATGTTCAAAGATGATTTCAAAGGCCAGGGTTCTTCACCCAATGGTCTTTCCCTGGGCGCAGATAACAGTACGCTCTATGTATCCAACGGCATGGACAATGCGGTGACGGTGGTGCGATTAGGCAGGAACTCATCTTCCAATGGAAAAGGACAATCGGTGATCGAAGGCTATATTCCTACGGAAGCATATCCTTCAGGCTCGGCCATCATCAATAATAAACTGGTGGTGGCTAACCTTGAAGCAGAAGGCGCAAATGTAGTATTGCCCTCGAAAGGAGCAAGGGGGATACATTTTGAATTGGGTTCTGTAAGCATCATCCCAATTCCTTCTAAGGACACGCTGGCAGAATACACCAGGCAGGTTTATGAAAGTGCGTTGCAATACCGGTACAGTAATGCCATGTTGCCACCGCGCGAAGGAGTGGCACCTGTTCCTGTACCACAGCGGATTGGCGAGCCTTCCGTGTTCAAGCACGTGGTCTATATCATTAAAGAGAATAAAACCTACGACCAGGTTTTCGGGGATCTTCCCGGTGCCCGCGGGGATAGCAGTCTTTGCGTTTTTGGCGAACGCATAACTCCCAACATGCATGCATTGGCAAAGCAATACGGGTGGATGGACAATTACCATGCATCGGGAAAATCAAGCGCAGAGGGACATCAATGGAGTAATGCAGCGATCGTGTCCGACTATGTACAGAAGAATGTGCGGGCCTGGTTCAGGAGTTATCCGCATCGTCAGACAGATGCCATGGTTTACAATAAGACCGGTTATATCTGGAACCAGGCGATGGATCATGGAAAAAAAGTCAGGATCTATGGTGAAGCAACCACCACGCTCTACGATACGAAGCTGAAATGGATCGACCTGTACAGGCATTATCAATCCGGGGGAAAACCTTTCTGGAAGAATACCAGTACCATAGACAATATCCTGCCGGTGATCTCACCGGATTTTCCGGACAATGATAATCTTGCATTTTCTGATCAGCAGCGTGCCGACATTTTTATCCGCGACTGGGACAATTATGAGAAAGGCGACAGTATGCCTCACCTGATGATCGTATCTCTCCCCAATGACCATAGCGCCGGCACATCACCTGATTTCCCAACGCCCAATGCCATGGTGGCTGATAATGACCTGGCCCTGGGAAGGATCATCGAACGGATCAGCAGGAGCAGGTATTTTGATTCAACGGTGGTATTGGTAACGGAAGATGACTCGCAGGGTGGATGGGACCATATTTCTGCGTATCGGACCATTGGACTGGTGATCAGCGCATATAGCCCGAATAAAGTAGTGACCACCAACTATAATCAAACCTGCATGGTCCGGACCATCGAGCAGATCCTGGGTATCCCGCCCATGAATATTATTGATGCAACGGCTTCGCCTATGTTCGATTGCTTCTCCACTGAGAAAAGCAGTAAACTCTATACAACCATTCCGAGTAATATTTCATTGGATGAGCTCAATAAACCGCTTTCCATGCTACGCGGGAAGGAGCGCCGCTATGCGCTTAAGTCGATGAATGAATTGTTCAATGAAGTGGACGGCGGGGAAGACGAAGAAATGAACGAGATCATATGGTACTACGTCCAAAAAGAGAGGAAGAGAGAAAGTGAGAAAGAGAGGAAGAATCATTGATCACATTCTCCGCAGGCTGCTTCCGCTTCTCTCCCCCGTATGCTTTCCATCATCGATCACTACCTTACCATTGACGATCACATAGGGAATACCTAATGAGTACTGATGCGGTTTTTCAAATGTGGCCATATCCTGCACTTTGTTCTCGTCCAGGATCAGGATATCCGCTGCCATGCCTTCTTTCAACATACCCCTATCTTTCAAACCGAATTTCTGTGCGGGCAGGGAAGTCATCCTCCGTATCCCATCTTCCAACGTGGTCAGTTTCATTTCGCGGACATAGCGCGCCAGGAAACGTGCGTTGGTCCCATATGAGCGCGGATGAGGAATACCACGACCGGTTTGGGCGCTTCCATCAGCAGCGGGCATGTTGAACGGATAAGCTTCGAAATATTTTACGTCTTCTTCATTCATGGAATGAAAAACCATCTGCGCGTTTCCTTTTTCAAGCATCTCCAGAATGGTTTCGGCTTCATTCATCAGTTTTACTTTTCTGCCTTTGAGTTTGGTGATCTGTGAAATATTGAGCCCATTCAAGGTTGTGTCTGAAGCGTAATTGGCCACCACGGCAAAACTGAAGTTCTTGTTCTTGCCTTCTTCTTTGTTTGCCTTCATTTCTTTTTTAATGGCTTCCCTGGTCTTGGGATCTTTGATCTTGACCATTAAAGAATCCAGGCCTCCGTCCAGTGCCCAGTCGGGCACCTGTGTAGCGAGATTGGTAGAAGACGCGGTATAGGGATATTGATCGATGGTGACATCATATCCTTCGGCCCGGGCCTGTTTCACCATGTTCAGGGTAGTAGGGGATTTGCCCCAGTTGGCAGGACCTGATACTTTAAAATGCGAGATCTGTACAGGGATATTGGCCTGCTTACCGATGGTCAATGCTTCATTGATCGCATCAGTGACTTTCAGTCCTTCGTTGCGCATATGCGTCGAGTATACGCCACTGTGAGCAGCAGCTACTTTGGCAAGATTCACCACTTCCTCAGTATTTGCAAAAGTGCCGGGGAGATAGATCAGTCCTGTGGACAGTCCCACTGCGCCGTCATTCATCGCTTTTCCCATCAGGTCTGTCATCTTCTTCATTTCTTCCGGGGTGGCTTGTCGGTCTCCCATGCCCATCGCCTGGGCGCGGATGGTGTTATGTCCTGCCAGTGTTGCGATATTGATCGATGTTTTCATGCTGTCCAGCTTCCTGAAGAATTCCGAAATATCATCGAATGCGGATCCGCAGTTGCCGGTCACCACTGAAGTCACACCATCGAACAAATAATTATCTGCTGTTGGCTTCTCGAAAATGTTTGATTCGATGTGTGCGTGTACATCGATAAAACCAGGACAGGCTATCATGCCCTTCGCATCAATGACCCTGACACTTTCTCTCTGTCCCTTTGACTCTCTTACTCTCTCAATTTTGCTGATCTTCCCATCAGAGACGTAGATGCTGCCCCAGTACCAACTGTTCCCGGTGCCATCGAGTATACGGGCGTTGGTGATCAGGATCTCTGATTGTTGGGCATAAGACTGAACAAATAGAATGCAGGCAAGTAATGAGGCTAACAATGATTTCATAGTATTTAAGATAATGAGTTTTCCTGACGAATATCATAAGAAATCCAGCCATGTTACCACGTTTGGGGTATAATGCCGGGCGGTAATTTGGTGTAATTTGTAATCACATTCGTAGGCCGCTAAGAAAACTTCAAATTGCCTGCAATGAAACAGAGAATTCTCATCGCGGTGGCTCTGGGCTTGTATGTTTTTGCAACTGCACAGGTTGATCTGAGAGATTTTGATTCCATCTACATTTCCAAGCCGATGGTAGGGTCACTGACTTACAAGCTCAGTCATCCTGTTTATCACGACGTACAATTGAAGGTGAAGTTTCCCCATAAACTGAAGGGGCAGTCTGCATTCCTGGGCGGACTTACAAGAACCATGCTGGCAAGTACTATTGGAGGTGAATGGGGTGGTGGAGGCGAGGGCCAGCTCACGATATCCGGGGATATTTATAATGGTGACAAACTCGAGTGGATGTCGAGGATGTATGTAAAAGGCAAGATCGACAAATCGTTGAGTCGTCAGGCCGATGATATGGGAGATGGAAAGCATATTGTCACAGATAAAACCGGTACACTGTACTGGGGCCAGGGAGATACCTGGGGGAATATCCGAGAGGGAGAGGCGATCATTTGCCAGTTCGCCATTTCAAACAATCCCCTGGGAGATGATGGATTGATAGCAGCATACAGCAAGTATATCAAGGATAGTCCGGATACGGTTATTGCACTGCAGAAAAGGAAGGATAAATTCCTGCAGTGGCAGGAGCAGATGGACCTGAAAAATCCGGAATATGGTTTGATCGGGGAGTTCCGGGGCAAGTTGCTGGTGATCATGTATTATCATTCTACCCGTGAAGGATTTGTGATACAGGATGAGAAACTAAAGGCTATTTTTTCGATGGATGATGAAGAGCAGGGAGATATTTTCAGATCGAGGAAAAACCGCATCCCTCCGGCGCTATGGATCAGCAGGAGTATAAGCGCTGAAGAACAGGCTGATATCATCAGGCTGGCATTGTTCTGCAAGTTGTTCGGCGAGATCGTCAGTACCAATACATATAGTTTCTGATCAAATGATTTATCATGAAAACCATATTGGTGATTTTATTGCTTTTTTCTTTGTTCACCAGGGCCCAGGTAGATACCAGTGAATTTGAATCGGTTACCATTTCAAGGACAGAGAAAATTCAGCCGCTTTATTCTGCGTATTATGAACTGGTGCATCCTTCTTTTAAAAAACTGACTACCCATTTTGAAATGGAGTACGAACAGCGGGTCACTGAATCGCCATCCATATTCAACACGGTATCAAGTCATATATTGGTTTCAGTATTTGGGGGATCCTGGACTACTGAATCCAAAATGCAATTCTGGCTTCCTGCAACAATACGTTCTGATAACAGGGATTTTGAATGGAGCCTGGATGTTTTCGTAAATGGCAACCGAACAAATACAGTGAGCCGGAAGAAATTTGCCGATGGTTCTTCGATTACGTCAGGTAGGGAAGATCCAATGGCACTCATGGCCTGGAGTTCGGGGGCATGGGCAGTGATCAGGGATGTTACAGATACAGTAGCAAGATTGAAGATATCCCGCAGTGCCGGGAAAGACAGTCTTCTGAATGCTGTTTACAATGACGTAAAGCAGAAATACAGTGAGGAGAAAGAAAACAGTTTTCGCGTGGACCCCTTCCTGGTCAATTCAGTGGACTACATGATCTATGGAGAATTCAGGAATCTGCCCTTGATCGTTGTTTATTTCAGCAGGAGTGGAAGAGGATACATTGTACTGAACAATAAAATTGAAGCGATCGTTCATGCTGAAAAAGAGAAATTAATCCCCGGTAAAAAGAAAAATCAGGAGGATTATGAACCTGCTATATGGCTTAGAAAAGGTCTTGGTACTAATGAGCAATCGAATCTTATTATGCTCACGGCTACAGTAAAATGTATGTCTGTTATTGTAAGAAGGGACAATTATGTGGAGTAGATTTTCTATTTTGTATGCTGCTGCATGTTAAAAATCCTCATTGCATTAATCAGCACCTTCCTCTGTATACCTTGTTCTGCGCAAATCAATCTGCAGAACTACGACAGCATTCCCATCCATAAACCGATCGAGCATAAAATGACCTATGAATTCAATAATCGGTTTTTCCGTGCGGTAAGCATCAACCGGGACAAACTGGTAGCTGAAGGAAACTATGCATCGGTTTCCGGCGAATTCAATGGGCCCAATAACCTGATGGGAATTGTGGGCAAAGGTCCGGTATCCAATCAACTTTATCCGTCAGTACTTGCCACCGATCCTCCGGGATTTGACTGGCTTGTAGATCTCTATTCAAAAGGCACTACCAGGAATGACTTCTTGAAAACGGCCGAGGGTAAACCGGCTGTGGTTCCGGCTGCGTATCATGGTTTTTGGGATGATGGCAATCTTGGACTGATCAGGCATTATGAGGATACCATAGCGGTATTTGGAGTAACCTGGCAGCCAGCAAAGGATTCTTTATTTCGGAAGATATACCTGGAGACCAGGGGGCTTCATCCACCCATGGATCCCAAAAGGAAGAAATCAGATGCAGGGTTTGAACTGGTGTACAAAAACTATGGGGTATACGGAGATTTCAAGGGGGCTGAGCTCATGATCATATTCTATGAAAAGAACAGGACGGCCTATATCTACCTCAATGGTAATCTTGATGCGATCTACCAGATCGATTATGATATACCAGGATCCCGTGTCATTAAGATCTTTAAAGGCAACCCCCGTGTGCCTCCTGTCTTACTTTTACGGAAAGGGGTAACCGAGGAGCAGCAGGCTGACTTGTGCAGGTTGGCAGTTTTCTGTATGTTGATGGCGCAGTTGACACGATAACAAACTAAACGGAAAGGGGTATGAAGTATTTTCTATTTATCGCAATGATTTGTGCGATTGCAAATGCTTATGCACAGGATGACTGGAAAGGATATGATTCCATTGCAATAACGAAGCCAAAGAAAGGTAAACTGTTGTATGAAGTGAATCACCCCATGTTCCGGGAAATTTCAATAAAACTTTCTGATCCCGAGGTTGATAAAACAGCCAAGGGCAGTGTTGGAGGATATATAGGAAGAAACTTCATGGCCAGCCTCCTTGGCAACTGGAATTCGTCACAGAAAACCAATCTTCTTTTGCCTGCACAATTGAAAACGGAACCTGATGGATTTGGATGGAATGTTAATACATATGTTGACGGCAAATTGGAAAGATCTACCGAGCGTATCAGAAACTCTGATGGAAGCAGATCAACCCAAACCACAAAAACTGTGTATATGAACTGGGATAATGGAGCCTGGGGTAATATAATAGATAAGACTGATACCATCGGCGCCTTTATCCTTTCTGTTGATCCATTGCGTGATTCAACATTGACAGCCGCCTATAATAAGATAAGGGATAGTCTTCCGGAAACGGATGCCAGAAGAAATATCTTGAAAGAAATCAGGGATCTTGGTTCGATGGACTTTGGATTGTTCGGAAATTTCAAAGAGTCTTCTTTTATTATTCTGTTTGCCTGGGAGAGAAACGGAGGATATATATATGTCAATGGAAACCTTGATGCTGTGGTATATGTTGACAACGAACAACCCGGTGAAATTTTTATTTCAAAGCACAAACGGTTTCCTCCCAAGTTGCTGGTTCGTAAAGAGCTTACTGAGGGTCAACGAGCAGATATGATCAGAATGGCGCTATTGTGTAAATTATTTGCGCAAGCAACTTCTCGTAGTTCGTATAATTATTAGTTGGTTTCCTGGTTTGTACGTTGATGTCACATATTTATGTGACCCATTTCCTGCCTCTTATCTGATTAATCTGCCATTCATACCGCCTTCAATTTTATCTACCTTCCATCCCAATTAGATTGCCTGAAAATTGCCATAGCCCGATATTTACGAAATAAATCGTAGAATCATGAGACAGGCTTTGGTATTGCTTTTCACAGCATTGGCTTTTTTTCAGACGGCCACGGCGCAAAAAGGAAAAATAACGGGAAAACTTTTGGGAGATGGCGGTCAGCCCCTGGAAAATGCAACAGTATCACTTACAAAAGCAAGTGATTCCGTTGCGTTGAAATTTGCTGTATCGTCCAGGTCGGGAGATTTTGTTTTTGACCAGATCGTAAACGGTAACTACAGGGTCCGCATTTCTGCCATGGGATATTCCGAGAGGAATTCCAATGTGATCGAGATCTCGGACACGGAACATGTGGCAGATCTTGGCAGCCTTAAACTTGCGGTCAATGCAGATAAGACGCAATTGCAGGCGGTAACGGTAACGGCTAAGCGACCGCTGTTCGAGGTGAAACCTGATAAGACGGTTGTCAATGTGGATGCAGCGGTAACCAATGTAGGTGCAACAGCGCTGGAGGTGCTGGAAAAATCACCCGGGGTAACGATAGACCGAGATGGTAATATCAGTCTGAAGGGGAAACCAGGCGTAATGGTAATGATCGATGGCAAGCCATCTTATTTATCTGGGACTGAGCTTACAAACCTCCTGCAGAGTATGACAGCTAACCAGATCGACCAGATCGAACTGATGACCAATCCGCCTGCGAAATATGATGCAGCCGGTAATGCAGGTGCGATCAATATCCGAACCAAGAAGAGTAAACAGCGTGGCTTTAATGGGAATATGAACCTGGCCTATGGACAGGGAAAATATTACAAAACC
>JAHEFC010000038.1 GCA_024640385.1 Sphingobacteriales bacterium | reverse complement strand
ATTCGCCATTGCCGAGAAGGACCTGGAGATCAGGGGCCCTGGAGATATTGAAGGTACCCGCCAGAGTGGCCTGATGAACTTTAAGCTCGCCAACATTGTTGAAGACAGGGATATCCTTGAATTGGCCAAACAGAGTTCGGCATTGCTGTTGCAGGAAGATCCTGATCTTGCTCATGAAAAAAACCGGGTTTTGAAGGAATTCCTTGCTATTCAACAGGGAAAAACGGCGTGGAGCAAGATTTCATGACGAAAATCAACCCAACTACCCTATACAATTAACACATCTATTACGTTTATAAATGTATTTTTATCACTGATGGCCAAAAGATTTTACCTATCCATAATCCACCTGTTTTTTTTCCTGCTTGCTTTTGTGAGTATCATTAAGGGCCAATCATATTATTCCCTTGATTTTGTTGAAAATAAAGGCCAGTGGGATGGCAATTTCAAGTTCAGGGCAGAAGCAGGAAATGGTGCTTTTTTTATTGATCCCCGGGGGTATACCATACTTCAGCACCAGCAGGAAGACTATAGAAAACTTTCAGAAAAACTTCATGGCCATGGCGCCCAGGAATCCCTGCCTGATGACCCGAAACAAGGGAATCCCCGCCGCGATTTTGAAAAAATTGTAGTGCGTTCTCATGCTATTAAGGTAATGTTCCAGGGAAGCGCAAACGACCCGGAAGTGATACCTGAAAATCAGCGTGAGGGGTACGATAACTATTTTATCGGGAACGATAAATCGAAATGGAAATCCGGCATCAGGTCGTTTTCAATATTGCGGTTCAAAGAAGTTTATCCGGGAATAGATGTGAAATATTATACTGAGGGCGGGCAACTCAAATACGATTTCATTGTAAAGCCGGGTGCCGATATTTCGCGTATCAACCTGAAATACGATGGTGCAGAAAAAATAACAGCTTCCAAAGGAGGTGATCTTTTGATCAAAACATCTGTTGGTGAAGTGAAAGAGCTGGTTCCCTATGCTTACCAGGTCACAAACGGAGTAAAGAAAGAGGTGAAATGTGAATATGTGATCAATGGACAGCAGGTTACATTCAAGGTAAAAGGATACGACAGTAAAGCAGAACTTATCATTGATCCTACACTGATATTTTCAACGTATAGCGGCAGTCGTTCAGGCAACTGGGGTTTCACAGCAACTCCGGGCGCAGACGGTAGTTTTTTTGCCGGCGGCATAGTTTTCAACGGTGGCGGATACCCTGTTACGGTTGGTGCTTTTCAGACCACATTCCAGGGTGGGGGCCAAAATCTTGGAGTTGATATTGGTATTACAAGATTCAGTCCCTCGGCGAATGCCAGGATCTATTCAACCTACCTGGGCGGTAGTGCAGATGAATTTCCGCACAGTCTTATTGCAGATGGAGCCGGCAACCTGGTAGTGCTGGGAAGAACCACCTCTCCAAATTTTCCAACTACAGCCACCTTTGGTCCCGGGGGCGCCTTTGATATTTTCGTAACCAAACTCAATGCTGCGGGAACTGCCCTGATAGGTTCCATCAAGATAGGCGGGACCGGGGATGATGGTGCCAACATAGATGCTTCCGGACAGCCAACATGCGGATCTCTGCTTTATAATTATGGAGACAATGCCCGCAGTGAAGTTGTACTCGACGCCAATAATAATGTGTATGTGGCCGCCAGCACAAAATCAAGTAATTTTCCAACCAATAATGCCTTCCAGACAACCCTGGGTGGTAAACAGGATGCTGTAGTGATCAAACTCACACCGAATCTTAACACGGTGTTGTTCAGCAGTTACCTGGGAGGTGCTGAAGATGATGCAGGGTTTGTGATTGATATAAACCCTACCGATGGCAATATTTTTGTTGCAGGTGGTACGGCAAGTGGAAATTTCCCTAAGGCTTCAAATGCATACAGCAATGCCATTGATGGGTATGTGTCAGTGATCGCCAACAACGGCAGTAGTCTGATACAATCAAAATATTTCGGCACAGCTTCTCTTGATATTATCTATGGCATCCAGTTCGACACTAAAGGCTTCCCCTATATCATGGGGATCTCATTGGGTTCGTGGACAGTCACAGGCAATGTTGCCTTCAGCAACCCGGGCGCGAAACAATTCGTATCAAAATTGCAGCCCGATCTTTCCAATTATGTGTACTCGACAGTGTGGGGAACGGCCAGTTCAGTGCCCAATATTTCTCCTGTGGCATTCCTGGTTGACAGGTGCGAGAATGTTTACATATCAGGATGGGGCGGCAAACTGAATCCCTGTAATTCTGGAAGTTGTTTTGATTCTAAAACTGCCGGCACGTCAGGGATGACCGTGACGCCGGATGCGATAAAGTCAACTACCGATGGCAGGGACTTTTATTTCTTTGTCATGGAGAAAGATGCTACAAGACAGCTGTACGGAAGTTTCTTCGGGCAAACAGGAGGCGAAGGCGACCATGTGGACGGTGGTACCAGCAGGTTTGATACACGGGGCGCGATATATCAGGCCATCTGTGCAAACTGTTTGGGTAATAATGCATGTTCAACCTCGCCAATCACGCAGCCACTGCCCACCACACCAGGTGTGGTGGCACCTGTTAACGGTGCTTTGGGTTCCGGTAGTGGGGGCGATTGTAATCTTGCCGCAGTAAAGATACTGTTCGACTACCAGGGTGTGATCGCTGGCATACAGTCGTCCATTGGTGGTGTAGCAAACGACTCTACAGGTTGTGCTTCATTAACGGTTGATTTTACTGATACCATTGCCAATGCCGTGTCGTATGAGTGGGATTTTGGTGACGGCACTCCGGTAGTCACAACCACTGATCCCAACGTATCTCATACATTTACAAACACAGGTAATTATCGTGTACGCCTGATCGCGATCGACAATTCGAAATGTATACCCCGTGATACAGCGTATAAGACCATTATTGCACGTTCTGACAAGGCAGTGACCGATTTCACATCGGTTAAACTTCCTCCCTGTGCCAGCTTGAATTACAGGTTTGATAATCTTTCCATAGCACCCCCGGGAGAACCTTTCGGGACTAAATCTTTTATATGGGATTTTGGAGACGGTAACAGAACTGCTCCAACTGGCAATGGAAGTGTGAATCATACTTATGCCGGGCCGGGTACCTATAATGTAAGGCTTGTAATGGTTGATACAGCTTATTGTAATTATCCGGATTCAGTGACCAGGGTATTAAGAGTGGCGCCAAATGTGGATGCGCGTTTTACAACACCGCCTGCGGGTTGTGTGCCGCATACCGCCGTATTTACAAATACTTCACTCGCAGGTGTAACATTTGAGTGGGACTTCGGGGATGGTACCAGTTTCACTGGTCCTACACCTCCGCCTAAGGTCTACAGCAATGTGGGAACCTATACGGTGCGGCTGATCGCTACAGATCCAAACACATGTAATTTAAGTGATACAGCCTATCAGCAGATCACGGTGCGTCCGGGTCCTGTAGCTAACTTCTCTTATAGTCCAAATCCGCCACAGGAGAATACACCCACTCAGTTCACTAATCTTTCAAGTGCCGCAGACACATATAAATGGTTTTTTGGGGATGGTGACAGTTCAACCCTTGTCAATCCTGTTCACCAGTTCAGGCAAACAGGAACATTCCAGACCTGCCTGATCGCCATCAATGAGTTCGCCTGTGCCGATACGGTTTGTCAGAATGTGGACGCAGTGGTGCTTTCATTGCTGGATGTGCCCAATGCATTCACGCCTAATGGTGATGGAATCAATGACAGGGTATATGTGCGGGGCTTTGGTATTGCAAAGATGACATGGAGGATCTACAACCGCCAGGGGCTGCTGGTATTTCAGTCTGTAGATCAGACCAATGGTTGGGATGGAAAATATAAAGGAACCCTGCAGCCAATGGATGCTTATGGTTATACACTTGAAGTACAGTTTTCGGACGGTACCAGGGCAACTAAGAAAGGGGATATTACGTTATTAAGATAACCTATGATTATGAAAAGGGCAACGATGCGGTTATTTTTCATGTTTCTGATGGTGTTCGCACTGAGTTCGGCGAATGCCCAGGATTTGCATTTTTCCCAGTTCTTTAATTCACCACTGACTACAAATCCTGCCAATACAGGCTTTATCCCGGACGCAGATTACAGGGTGGGAGCTCATTACCGCGATCAATGGTCCTCACTTCCGGTTCCATATAAGACCATGAGTATTTATGGGGATGCACAGGTATTTCGTGACAGGTTTGAAACAGGATGGGTTGGTCTTGGCGGCGTGATCCTCAGGGACGTTGCCGGATCGGGAAATCTTACTTCAACAAAGATCTACGGCTCTGCTGCTTACCACCAGATGCTGGGGAATACCGGTTTGCTCAGCGCAGGATTCAATGTGGGCGTTTCCAGCAAAAGGGTGGATATTGAAAAGTTCACTTTCGATAATCAGTGGAACGGCAAATTCTTCGATGTACAGGCTCCTTCTGGTGAAACATTCAACACCAACAACATGACCTATTTCGATATGCAGGTGGGTTTGAACTACGCATGGTTTCCAACAGATGACATCTATCTGCATGCAGGGGTTTCCGCACATCATATCAATAAACCCAGGGAAACGTTTTTCACGGCTTCGCCAACTTACGACAACAGGCTGGTCCCCCGGTATATTGCTTTCGCAGATGCAGTGGTCAAACTGAACGACCAGTGGATCCTTAATCCGTCTGCTTATGCCAGCGCCCAGGCCCAGGCCACAGAATTCGTTTTGGGTATGCATGCCAATTACAACCTCTCGGGAGATGGAGAGCAACAACTGATCGGTGGTTTGTATTACAGGGTTTCTGATGCCGTGATCCCAATGATAGGGTATCAATGGAAGAATTTCCGGTTCATGTTCTCTTATGATGCCACTACTTCGTCCCTTGGCAATTATAACAACAAGCAGGGTGCAACGGAATTTTATCTCCAGTATAAAGGATTTTATACCCAGGTCAATGGAGACCTGAGACAATCACTCTGTCCTGACTTCCGTTGATGAACCGTTATTTCCCGAATCTCAGCCTTTTATTACCCATTTAATCAGCATTAGATTATTTTCGTGATCGGAAAAGGATTGTTTTAAACTGGAAAATGATCAGGAACATGATAAAAAAAATACTGGGACTTTCATTAACCGCAACTTTGATGTGCCTGGCCGTGGCAGCACAGGATAATGAGATACCTACAAAAGAGAAACAGGGTTTTGATTCCGAAAAGCTTTTCTTTGGCGGCAGCTTTGGTCTCACATTTGGCGACTTCACCTTTGTCAATGTTTCACCCCAGGTTGGATACCGTTTCACACCCATCTTCAGTGCCGGCGGCGGAGTAAATTTCATTTATCAGAGCAGCAAGATATATTACCAGGGCGGTGGTGAGGAAAAAGGACAGTATGGATATGCCGGTATGAATATTTTCGGCAGGGTCAACCCCTTGAAATTTATCGTGTTGAATGTTCAGCCTGAAATGAACTATGTGTGGGGTAGTACAAAATATTATCCCAGCGGGCAGGAATATAAGCAGGAAGGGAAGTTCATTCCTTCATTGTTACTCGGAGGCGGCGTAGTGTTTCCAACCGGAGGCCGTGGATCCATGATGGCTATGCTGCAGTATGATGTTATCCAGGATCCTTTATCGCCATACGGAAGCAGTATGTTCTTTTCTTTCGGATTCAATTTCTAAGTAACCCCACACAATTCGCGATGTCACCTACAATGCTCTTCACTTTCGTGATCGGATACTTCCTGTTATTGCTGGGTGTGGCCTGGTATACTTCCCGTAATTCCAATAACGATTCTTTTTTTATCGGGAACAAAAGTTCCAATTGGATGATCGTGGCTTTTGGTATGATCGGAACTTCACTGTCGGGAGTAACATTTGTGAGCGTACCCGGTGCAGTGGGGCGCGATGCTTTTACCTATTTCCAGGTTGTTATCGGATACCTGATAGGATATATCATCATTGCGCTGGTGTTATTGCCATTGTATTACAGGCTCAACCTGACTTCGATCTATAATTACCTGAGCTCAAGGCTGGGATTCAAATCGTATAAGACCGGTGCTTCATTCTTTATCCTGTCGCGGACGCTGGGAGCAACTGCCCGTTTGTACCTGGTAGTGAAAATTCTGCAGGACGCTATCCTCACTTCTTTCGGAATCCCTTTTTGGGTGACTACGCTGATCATACTGGTAATGATCCTCGTTTATACTTATGAAGGCGGGGTAAAAACAATTGTCTGGACAGACATGCTGCAAACTACGGGCATGCTGATCGGTTTGGTGGTATGTGTGATCTATATCCTGAACACGATGGATTTCAGTATGGCATCGGCGCTACAGGCGATGGACCAGAAAGGGTACACAAATATTTTTGTTACCGATCCTGCTTCTAAATTATTTTTCCTTAAACAGATCCTGGCGGGTGCATTCATCACCATAACCATGACCGGTATGGACCAGGAGATGATGCAGAAGAATATCAGTGTCAGAACGGTGGGTGATTCCCAGAAGAACATGATCGTATTCTCAGTGATCCTGCTGGTGGTCAATCTCCTCTTCCTTTTCCTTGGCGGGCTGCTATATCTCTATGCAGGCACCCAGGGGATCGATGCTACCGGCGACAGGTTATTTCCCTTGGTGGCCCTTGACCATATGCCCCCTGTAGTGTCAGTCATCTTCATCATTGCTTTGATCTCGGCCTTATTCCCCAGCGCGGACGGTGCCATTACGGCTCTTACCTCCTCGTTTTGTATCGATATACTGGGCATGCAAAGGAGAACAGACTGGAACGACGTACAAAAGAAAAAAAACAGGCAAAGGGTTCATCTAGTGTTTGCCTTTATTTTCCTCCTTTTTGTGATGGTTTTTTATAAAGTCAACAATCCCAGTATGATAGGAGTGATCCTGAAAGTGGCAGGATATACTTACGGACCGCTGCTTGGCCTGTTCTCTTTCGGAATTCTGACTAAAAGGCAAGTGAACGACCGGCTGGTACCATTGGTTGCCGTGATCTCGCCCCTGATCTGTTTTATCATTGATAAATACCAGGCACAACTGTTTGGAGGGTTCGAAATTGGCCTTGAGCTGTTGATTCTCAATGGTTTACTCACTTTTACGGGACTTTGGATCATTTCACATGATCAGCAAAAGACTGCTTTATAAGCATTATTTTTGCACCTGTGGAGTGGATCAATGAAAATGCCAATGCATATTCTGCCCGTTATTCATCGGCAGAGGATGCATTTTTGAAGGAAATTTCTGATTTTACCATGAGATATCACCCCGATCCGGGTATGTTAAGTGGTCATGTTCAGGGAAAATTCCTTCAAATGATCAGTTATATGGTCCGGCCACATAATGTATTGGAGATCGGGACGTTATCTGGATACAGTGCGTTATGTCTGGCGGCCGGTCTTCAAACCGGTGGGCATTTACATACCATCGAACTCAGGGAAAAAGATGCGTTGATAGCCAGGGAGTTCGTGGAAAAAGCGGGTTTTTCCGGGCGGATAACTGTTCATACAGGCAATGCCGTGGATATTATAGAAAAGTTAAAAGCACCCTGGGACCTGGTTTTTATAGACGCCGACAAGATAAATTACGTCAATTATTATGAAGCCGTGTTTCCGGAACTGAGGCAGGGTGGATTTATACTGGCAGATAATGTGCTGTTTCATGGCCAGGTGCTGGAGGAAAACGTAAAAGGAAAAAATGCGAAAGCCATTCAGGCTTTCAATGAATATATAAAAAACGACAAAAGAATAGAATCAGTATTGCTGACTCTGAGAGACGGCCTGATGCTTATCCGAAAAAAATGACCTCATGAAGTGCAGAATGAAATTTCTCCTGTTCGCCCTGTTTTTGACTGTGCAGGCGTTCGCTCAATCAAATACAGATGTGATCAATGAATACATTGACACCTATCGTGAGCTTGCTATTGCCGAAATGCAACGTTCGGGGGTTCCGGCTTCCATTAAACTGGCCCAGGGCATCCTTGAAACGGAGGCTGGCAGAAGCGACCTGGTGATGAGATCCAACAATCATTTCGGTATAAAATGTAAATCCTGGTGGACCGGTGAAAAAGTGTACCACGACGATGACGAAAGGGGGGAGTGTTTCCGGAAATATCCTTCTGCAGAAGATTCTTACAAAGACCATTCTGATTATCTCAGGAATACGGAGCGTTATGCTTCTTTATTTAAGCTCGATCCAACAGATTATAAGGGCTGGGCCTATGGCCTCAAGGCTGCAGGTTACGCTACCAACCCCAAGTACCCGCAGATACTGATCAAGTATATTGAGCAGTATAACCTCAACGACTACACGTTAATTGCCCTTGGAAGGAAGGCGCAGGAATCCATTGCCTCCAGTGCGTCAGAACCTGCAACCACCAGCATCAAGGCTGTGAGCGGTTCAGCGGGTCCGGAGAAGAAAAAAGTCAACTATCCTTCCGGGGAATTCCGGATCAATGGGACCAGGGTGGTATATGCAAAAGCAGGGACTTCAATAAAGAGCCTGGCTGACAGGTATATTCTGAATCCCCAGTGGATACTCGATTTCAACGACATGGAATCCAATTTCACTGAGTTGGAAGAGGACCAGCTTGTGTTCCTCCAGCGCAAACGCAAGCAGGGCGAAAAAGAATATTATGTTGTGGAGGAGTTTGATGATCTCTATACAGTAAGTCAGAAGGTAGGAATCAGGCTGGAAAGCCTGTTGGATTATAATCACCTCGGCCCTGACATGATCCCTGCACCCGGCGAAAAGCTTTACCTGCAGAAATCCAGTCCGCTAAGGCCAAAACTTGCCTACGTGCAATAAAGAGGAGCATGGAAATTTACCAGGTACACGACAAACAGTTCAAGCCATATATCAGCGCAGAAGAGATCAGTATTTGTGTAAAGAGGTTGGCATCTGAAATTGAAAGGGATTATAAAGACAAACAACCCCTGTTTGTCGCGATACTCAGCGGCTCTTTCATGTTTGCTTCGGATCTTTTTAAAAACATTTCGATACCTGCTGAAATTGTATTCATAAAACTGGCATCCTATAAGGGCACACGGTCAACCGGAAATGTTATAACTTCCATTGGACTGGATGTTGAATTGCACGAAAGAGATGTGGTGATCATTGAAGACATCATTGATACAGGCAGAACGATGCATGCTTTTTTACCTCAGCTCGAACACCAGCAACCCAAATCCTTGAAAATATGTGCTTTACTGCACAAGCCGGAAAGTATGGTATATCCGGTCAACATTGACTATCTTGGATTCACGATCCCTGAAAAATTCGTTGTTGGATACGGCCTGGACTATGATGGACTTGGACGTAATCTGCCCGCGATCTACCAGTTGGTCTAATTCAGAACCTTTGAAACTTTTAAGGACACATACTCTGATTGCAGTGTTCTTCCTCCTCTCTGCCTCTGTACATGCCCAGTATTATATCAGGGGTGAAGTAAAAGATGAGAAGAATAATGGTTTGCAGAATGTAAAGATCATTCTGCACTCCACAGGTCTCCCTTATTCCTCAGGGGTGGGCGGTTCATTTGGCATCCTCAATTCAAAAGTCAACGACAGTCTTACGTTCATGCTTGACGGTTATGAAAAGCTCTCAATGCCTGTCAATGCAAACAAATATGTTTCGGCAGTTTTGAAGATGCAGCCTTATACTGCCAGTTTGCAGGAGCATCACCTTATTTCCATGTCTGGCAATATTGTGAGTGAGCAAAGGCAAAGGCTCGCAGCAGGAGACGAAACATACAACGCACTGGTTGAAAATAGTTTCATAGAAACTGAAAAGTACCCGAACACAAGCCTGGTAGTGAATGTTGACCGGGCATCGTACAGTAATATAAGGCGCTTTATCAACCTTAACAGTGAGATACCTCCTGACGGTGTGCGTATTGAGGAGATGCTGAACTATTTTAATTTCAATTATATCGAGCCTCCGAAAGACAGTATGTTCTATGTGGAGTCATCTTTGACCTCATGCCCCTGGAATCCGGGTAACCAGCTGTTTTATCTTCAGTTCAATACAAAGAAGCTCAATATGGATGAAATTCCACCGAGCAATCTTGTTTTTCTCATAGACGTTTCAGGTTCTATGGATATGCCCAACAGGCTTCCTTTGTTGAAATCTTCTTTCCGAAAACTTGTTGAGAATCTCCGTGCAACTGATACGGTTTCCATAGTGGTGTATGGAAGTGTAGTGGGCGTTATGCTTCAGCCAACCAGCGGGGAGAATAAAAAGAAGATATACGAGGCCATTGAAGAGCTTTCTCCGGGGGGGACTACACCGGGTGAGGCCGGAATTCTCCAGGCATATAAACTGGCACAGCGGCAATTCATAAAAGGTGGTAATAACCGGGTTATCCTGGCCACTGACGGAGATTTCAATGTGGGACAGAACAGCGAAAAGCAACTTGAAGAGCTGATCACGAGGATGCAGCAGACCGGTATTTATCTCACCTGCCTTGGAGTGGGAATGGGTAACTATAAAGATTCCAAGATCGAAGTGCTGGCTCATAAGGGTAACGGTAATTTCGCTTACCTGGATAATGAACAGGAAGGGGAGAAGGTGCTGGTGAAAGAACTTACGCAAACACTTTTTACTGCGGCGGATGATGTCTATATGAACGTCAGTTTCAATCCGGATCTGGTGAGGAGTTACCGCCTGATCGGTTTTGATAACAAGAAAGACGCGTTGGCGGATACGTCGAGTGTGCTGGAGGGAGGCGAACTGGGGTCAGGTCATTCCGTGATCGCAATATTTGAATTGGTGCCTACTGCTGAGAATTTGACTGCAATGCAATCAGGGATCATGGATAAAAGCATTGCAACCACGTCCATACATTACAAGCTGCCCGGCAAAAAGGAAAACAAATATGCTGCATTCAGAAGCCCGTATAATTATCTTGAACTAAATGAGGCAAGGCCTTTCATCAGGTTTGCTGCTTCTGTAACTCTGTTTGGAGCCTTGCTTCGGAGATCCGATTATGTAAAGAAATCCGGTTGGCCCGATCTCGTCACGCTTGCCCAGGATGCAATAGATCCTGCAGATCCTTTGCAGAAAGAATTTCTTGACCTGGTGCTCAAAGCCCAGAAATTATACGCCCCGGTAAAAAAGAAGATATTCTGATCATCCGAACATTTCCTTAACTTTTTCAAAGAAACTCTTTTCGTTCTTTTCAGGTTTAGGCACAAAGTTGGGCGACGATTGCAATTTTTCAATCATTGCTTTTTCATCAGCGTTCAGGTGTTGCGGTGTCCATACATTCACATGAATGAGCTGATCGCCTTTCTCGTAATTATTATTGATTGATGGAAATCCCTTTCCTTTTAAACGGAAGATCTTGCCACTTTGGGTGCCTGTTGGTATTTTGATCTTCGCTTTGCCGTCGATGGTGGGCACTTCGATATTTGTTCCGAATACTGCATCGGGGATTGAAATATGCAGATCATAAACCACATTCAATCCGTCCCGTTGAAGATATTCATTAGGCTCCTCTTCAATCAGAATGATGAGATCGCCGGGGGAACCGCCTCTCTCGCCGGCATTTCCTTTTCCACCCAGGTTCAACTGCATGCCTTCCTGTACGCCGGCAGGTATATCCAGCGTGACTGTTTCTTCTCCGTACACCCTGCCCTCGCCTTTACAGGTTCCGCATTTATGCGTTATGGTTGTTCCTTCTCCGCTACAGGTAGGACAGGTAGTTACGGTTTGCATCTGGCCCAGGAACGTATTAGTCACTTTCCTGACCTGGCCGCTGCCTCCACATGTTCCGCAGGTCTGAACTGAATTTTTATCTTTTGCACCATTACCATTGCAGGTATTGCAGGTTATGTATTTTTTTACCTTGACGGTTTTAGTAGCTCCTTTTGCGATCTCTTCATAGGTCAATTTGATCTTGATCCTAAGGTTGGATCCACGTGCTCCTCTCGGTCTTCCACCCTGGCCTCTTCCACGGCCCTGGCCCCCAAAAAAGTTCTCAAAAATATCTTCCCCGAAAATATCTCCAAACTGGCTGAAGATATCGTCCATATTCATATTGCCGCCGCCATAACCGCCTCTTGCGCCCCCTGCTACTCCGGCATGGCCAAAACGGTCATACTGTGCACGCTTGTCCTGATCGCTCAGCACTTCATAAGCTTCTGCAGCCTCCTTGAATTTCTCTTCAGATACTTTGTCTCCCGGATTTCTGTCAGGGTGATATTGCATAGCCACTTTCCGATAAGCTTTTTTGATCTCATCGGCCGTTGCGTTTTTTGCAACACCCAATATTTCGTAATAATCTCTTTTCGTCATAGATACCTGCCGATAACTTATTTACCTACTACCACTTTTGCAAAACGTATGATCTTGTCGTTCAAATAATATCCCTTCTCTACCTGGTCAATGACTTTTCCTTCATTTCCGGGTGAAGATATCTCTGTGATCGCTTCATGGATATCCGGGTCAAATGATTTGCCGATGCTTGCCATTTCCTTCAGTCCCTTCGACTGCAGGGAATTCCTGAGTTTGTGGAACACGAGCAGAACACCTTCTTTCACCAGGTCGATATCTTCCGAATTATTGATCTGTTTTTCCGCTCTGTCCATATCGTCCATTACCTCCAGGAGCCCCTGGATCACTTCTTTACCAGCAGTCTGGATCAGCTCAATTCTTTCTTTGGCGGTACGGCGTTTGAAATTGTCAAATTCCGCATAAAGCCTGAGATATTTCTCTTTTTGCTCCTGTAAAGCCGATTCAAGTTTTTCGATCTCTTCATCGGACCCCATTTCATTCAACCCCTCAGATCCAGGAATAGAGTCATCTGTATTAATGCCCATGGACATTTCTTCAGGCTGGTCGGCCTCTAAATTTCCAGATTTCACCTCTTTTTCTCCCATTATAGTAGATTTTCTGTTGCCCCATAACTGTCAAAAGGCTTGCCAATAGGGTATAACAAGCCAAATTGTCAATTTTTCAGCAGTTTAAGGTAAAGATAAACCAGGGCAGCCACCAGGAATATGAACCAGCCAAAGCTGCTGAAAAATCCCACTACCAGTCCTACGCCTGCCGCCGCCAGTAAAAAGATCTCAAGGTTATTCTTTGGCCCCCATTCAACCTCTGCTTTTTGCTGCTGTTTCCTTTCCATTTTGGCAGCATACCGGTCCAGCTTGTGCCATTGTTTCTGTGTCAGCGAGATATTCTTTTTTTCAGTATAGGCAATTGCTATGTCCTGTACCGCTTTTTTTGCATCCACTTTCTCTGCTGATGAGTTTGCAGCCACCTGTTGCTCAACGATCTTCGCCAGGTCTGCAGCGGCATTTTCATCCCCTTCTCCGGCCAGGGCATTTGATTTTTCCTGTACCGAAACAGGCGATCCGGCCATGGGTATTTCCGTTGCAAGAGGGTCTTCTGAAACTGTACCTGAAACATCAGGGCCGGCATGTGCAGGGCGGTAACTGAAGCCGTTTTGTCGCGAAGCAGAACATGACATCACAGACAAAATCAAAAAGATCATTGCAACACTAATGAACCCAATTCTCATAAGTCGTAAATTTTTTTAAAGATAAGACGATTTTAAAGAGTAGCTGTCCTTTAAGGCTTTTGCCCCGCATAATCCTACTTTTGCAAAATGGCTACAGTTTTACTTAAAAGAAAGATAGGGCATAGGATATTGAACGGGCACCCATGGATATTTGGCAACGAGATCCAGGATATTAAAGGTGATTTTCTTCCCGGGGATACGGTGGTAGTGGAAACACACGACGGCAAATTCCTGGGTAAAGGATATATCAATCCGCAGTCACAGATCGCAGTAAGATTGCTCACGCGGAAAAAGACCGATGAGATCAATGAAGATTTCTTTTTAGATCGCATTAGATCAGCATGGGAATACAGAAAAAAGCTGGGATATGTGGAAAACTGCAGACTGATCTTTGGCGAAGCGGACGAAATGCCACAGCTCATTATTGATAAGTTCAATGATTATTTTGTTATCCAAACCCTTGCTCTTGGTATTGACAAATGGAAACCTGCCATTATAAAGGCATTGGAAACCTTGTTTTCTCCCAAAGGGATCTATGAAAGGAATGATGTTCCGGTTCGTGAACTTGAAGGCTTAGCCCAGCAAAAAGGATTTCTGTCGGCGCCCTTCAAAACGGATATCATCATCAATGAGAATGGACTGAAATTCCATGTGGATATCGAGAACGGTCAGAAGACGGGTTATTTCCTTGACCAGCAGGATAACCGTAGGGCCATTCAACATATTGTGAAAGGGGCCGATGTGCTGGGTGCGTTCTGCTATACCGGCACCTTTGAGATCCATGCTGCTCATTATGGCGCTTCTTCTGTACTGGGGCTTGACATTTCCGCTAATGCCATTGCGCAAAGTGAAAGGAACGCCAGGCTCAATAGAGTGGATCATGTTTGCAAATTCATGGAAGTAAATGCTTTTGACATATTAAAGCAGTGGACAAAGGAAAACAAGACCTGGGATGTGGTAATGCTGGATCCGCCTTCTTTTACAAAAACCAGAGAGAATATTCAGAAGGCCATCACCGGGTATAAAGAGATCAATCTGCGCGGGATCAAGCTGGTAAAGCCAGGAGGGTTCTTAGTGACTTCTTCATGCACTAATCTGGTTCATCCTGAGCTGTTTCTTGAAACTATCCATATGGCGGCCTGGGATGCAAGGAGAAAGTTAAGGCAGGTGGTGTTTCATACGCAGTCGTCAGATCACCCCATCATCAAAGGACTTGAAAATACTAATTATCTGAAATTCCTTATAGTACAAGTCCTTTGAGGAATGTGATAAATGTGATGAATGTGGGAAATGTGGGAGAATCTCGCCTCTCGCCTTATATTTATTTCTCTACCTGGAATTTTCCCGATTCAATGATCTTACCTGTATTGTCTTTCAACTGGTAGATGTAAATGCCCCTGCTGTAGGTGGAAAGATCTATCCTGGTTTTTGCAGCAACATCCTGCAGCTCGATCACTTTTTTCCCAAGGAAATTGTAAACCTGGAAACTGGCGTTCTTCTGCATGGCTTTTTGAAGTTCGACGTTGATATAAGTAGTGGCAGGGTTGGGGTAGAACTTAATGTAACGGGTAACCGAAGATGCCTGCGCATTCTGCACGGATCTGTCCTGGGACAGGCCTGCAAGGTAGAGAGTCATCATAATGGTAAGACACGTAAAAAAGCGCATTACTCCAGGGTAATTTGATTAATAAAGCTAAACCATTTCCGCCGGATTACCAATAGCAGGCTGCAGGCGGCAGGTTGCAGGTTACAGGTTCAGAAAATGGTTGCAACCTGCAACCTGTAGCCTGCAACCTGATTCTCAACCGTTTACCTTTATGTTAACGACTCGAGGGTGCGGTTTATTGCGCTGAAGTCGGGCTGGAGGCCCGGATTATCAAGTATTTCTGCGTACCGGATGGTGCCTTCGCTATCTATTACGAAGGCTGACCTTTTAGAGACGCCCTTCATGTCAAAGATCCAGGTATCGTAAAGGCTGGCATATGCTTTACTGACCTCCTTATTGAAGTCGGAAAGAAGGGGGAAATTGTATTTCTGTTCCTCATGGAACTTTGCCAGGGTAAAAACGGAATCAACTGAGATGCCGAAAACCTGGGCATTGAGG
>JAHEFC010000578.1 GCA_024640385.1 Sphingobacteriales bacterium | reverse complement strand
TCACCTCATTATAAAGATCTTCGTCGCTGATACCCCAGGCGTTCTCAAAATGGACCAGGCTGTCAGGGATCCTGACCCTGGGCATTTCCAGATCATCGGATACTACCATATTCCTGCCCCGGTCGTGGATCATATATCCGTTGTTGCCGAAATAATGGTTCATGTTGTCGAAATATCCATCTCCCCCGTAAAAGAAAGAGGTATTGTACCCCTGCGCCCTGAAAATTGATCCGATGGTGGCCAGATGTTCATTATTGGGCCTCCTTACAATACTGCTTCCCGGAGTGGGAGGTATGGCCAGGGAAAGCGCCTCCATTCCTCTCACAGTCCGGTTACCCGTGGCATATAAGTTTGTGAACGTGATCGATTCATCCCATAAGGAATCCAACACCGGCGTGATATGGTCTTTATTCCCGAAATGCCCCAGGAAATCAGCGCTTAAACTTTCTATGGTCACCATGATCACATTGGGCCTGATCATCGTGCTGTCGCTTTTAATATCTCTTCGGATCAGGCTGTCTGAAATAAATTGCGCATGTGGCTCCCGGAGGTCCTGCCTTACTTCACGCAAGGCTTCTTTCTGATCTATGTTTTTGTAGAATTCATCGTAACTCAGTTCGTTGTTTTTGAAAGCCGAGAAAAATGAATAAATGCCTGCTTTAGACAGTTCATTCTGGTAACGGTTCACTCCCCCCTCAGCCAGGTTGTTGCTGATAAAAATAGAATACAAAGAAGTTATCAGCAAAGTAGCGATGGCAACCAAGATCCTGGCAGGGAACCTGACTGTACCGTTAAAACTGTTTGAAAAAAATCCTTTTTTGAAAAATGAAAATACGATCAGTAAACTCATGGCCAGCATTGATGATATCAGTACTGGCAGCGGATAGGATTCATTGATGTTCTTGAACACTTCATAAGTGTAAACCAGGTAATCGACGGCTATGAAATTGAACCGGCTCTGAAATTCTCCCCAGAAAGTGAACTCGGCAAAGAACGAGAACATCGAGATCAGTATGGCAAGAAAGAATGCTGTATAAGTGACCCACCTGTTGAACCTGCTGTTATGCCATTTGAGTGGGATGATGGCGAGATAGATGGAATAGGGAAGAACAAAAAACAGGGATACGCCCAGATCGTACATGAAACCTGTGGAATAGATGCGGAGTAGGGACCTGAAACCAATATCCGCGGAAGAGAATGATAAGAATAATAAAGAGGTTCTTACCAGGAAAGAGGCAACGAGGAAGAACAGGATGAAGTGGAAAAAAACACTGTAGGTGTTCTTTTTAGCAAAGCCGTAGTTCATGTGCAAATGTAAAAATTTATGAAGACATGCCCTGTTAAAAAGGCGAGCCGGCTTGTACTGGCCTGTATCAGGCCAACCTCATTTTACCCTGCTCCAGTATCAGTCTACTGGTTATGCAGGATGGTAGTTCAGCTTCGTAGTGGCTCACATAGATCAGTGTTTTTGACGTGTGAGTGCATATCTCGTTGATGAGCGCAGTGAACTGCAGGGTAGCCGTTTCATCCAGGCCCTGGCACGGTTCATCGAGTAATAGCAGGGGAGGATTTTTAACCAGGGCCCTTGTAAGTAAAACCCTTCTTTGTTCCCCGTCGGATAATGTCTGAAACAGCCTGTTGGAGAATCGATTTACGTCAAGCAGTTCCATCCATTGTTCAGTGATCTGCTGTTGCAGGCTGTTGAGTTTTCTGAACAGGCCCATGGTATCGAAAAGTCCCGAGGCCACAAGGTCAAAGCAACTGGTGCCGCTGTCGAAATAATGATGAAGTTCAGGCGAAACAAATCCCGTTTTTTGTTTGATATCCCAGATGCTTTCCCCGGAACCTTTCCTCCTGTCGAACAGGTAGATCTCATTGGCGAAAGCCTGCGGATTATCGCCATTGATCAGGGACAACAGCGTCGACTTTCCTGAACCATTATGTCCGGCCAGGTTCCAGTGTTCTCCTTTTCTGACCTCCCAGTTGATATTGTCCAGGATCTTCCGGTTGTTGTAAATGATATTGGTGTTGACCATTTTCACGGCAACCCTGAAATCGGGATAGTTGTAAGCCGGTTCTATTTTTTCAAGCGCTTCCTTGTTTAGCGAG
>JAHEFC010000293.1 GCA_024640385.1 Sphingobacteriales bacterium | reverse complement strand
ACGCCGCTTGCAGATGTCAATACGATCCGCGCCAGGGCAAAACTTTCAGCGCTTACTACAGTAACCCTCGATCAGATCCTGAAAGAGCGTTACCTGGAGCTTGCTTTTGAAGGACATAACCTTCATGAGAAAAAACGCCTGAAGCAGCCGGTAGGCAGTCTTGCCTGGAACTCGCCCAAGCTGATCTTCCCGATCCCGCAAAGGGAGATCGACGTGAATAAGAACCTCACACAGAATGAAGGATACTGATTAGATATTTAGCCGGTTAGTGTGTTAGCTGGTTAGTGCATTAGATAAGTATGTTAGTGAGAAAGAGGCTGCTTCGTAATGAGGCAGCCTCTTTTTTAATGTGGGGAATGTGGGGAATGTAGGGAATGTGGGAAATGTGAGGAATGTGGTGAACCCAGTAGAAGTGGGAGCAAGTTTGATGTACGTGAGTTCCTGATTCGGTGTGAAAGCCGGTTATTGTGTTAGCCGAAGTATGCATCAGATAAACTGGTTAGAGTATCGGGTCGTATATAGAGTTTCCGCTGTACCAGTATTCTTTAAATTCTGCTATCCAACTTATGCCGGGGAGGTAGTATCGCTTATCTAACCCCATACGAGGTCGATGTTTTTTGAATCATCGATCTTGATCTTTTCAGAAGGAAGTTTGACAAATGGTTCTTCAAATTCGGTAATAGTTCGAATGAAGTAACCGAATCTCTTTGTGACAAAAGGTTGAGAACATTTTGCGGCTTTTCTGGATGCATGAATGCTTCTATTGCAGCTGTCTAACCTGTTTATCTGATGCATTAACCGGCTAGCACACTAACCGGCTAATAATCTAATCAGTATCCAAGTGCAGTATCGCCGCCTCGTTTGTCGGCTACTGCTTCTATTTTTTTACCATTGATCAGGATGAGTTCCGTTTGTCCGATAGGTGCTCTTTCCCTGATCGTATATCCCATCGCTTTCAGTTTTTCAATAACATCGGCAGGGAAGTCCTTTTCAACATAAACAACATCGGGCTTCCACTGGTGATGGAATTTGGGTTTGTTCACCGCATCAACAGCAGAAAGTTTAAAGTCTATAATATTGACAATACTCTGGTAAACAGATGTAGTGATGGTGGTTCCGCCGGGAGTGCCCACAACCATAAAGGGTTTGTTGTTCTTTAATACCACTGAGGGCGTCATGGAACTTAGCATTCGCTTTCCTGGTGCGATGGCGTTCGCTTCTGTGCCTAAGGCTCCATACATGTTGGGGACGCCCGGCTTCACACTGAAATCATCCATTTCATTGTTGAGTAAGAATCCGGCGCCGCCAACCACTGTTTTACTACCATAACCACCATTCAATGTAGTGGTGACCGCAACGGCATTTCCCCATTGATCGATCACAGAAAGATGTGTGGTTTCCTCTGATTCCGGAAATTCACCGGGCTTTGTGATATCACTGTTGCCTGCTTTCCCCGGTGTGAAATCTTTCATCCGGGCTTCCAGGTATTCCTGACTCCTGAGTTTGTTTACTGGTACTTTTACAAAGTCAACGTCACCAAGGTATTGGGCCCTGTCTGCATAAGCCCTTCTTTCTGATTCTATCATCAGTTGTACCGCTTCAGGGGAATGAAATCCATATTTACCAAGATTTCGTGATTCCGTCATCTTAAGCATCTGGGGCAACACCACGCCCCCTGAACTTGGAAGCGGCATGGTAACGATCTTATACCCTTTATAATCGAATACATAGGCTTCTCTTTCCACTGCATCATAATCTGCGAGGTCTTTCAGGCTGATGAGCCCGTTTCCTCTTTTCATTTCTTCTACGATCAGGGCTGCAGTTTCGCCTTCATAAAAACCTTTCATGCCACCATCCCTGATCCGCTCAAGTGTTCTGGCCAGTTCTTCCTGTACCAGTGTATCTCCTTCTTTCCATTCACCCTGCTTAATGAACGCTGTGGGTTTGGTATTGTAAGCCAGGAAATCAGCCTTCTCCCTGTTAAAACTTCCTGCCTGCGAAGCCGAGATCACAAAACCATACCTGGCCAGTTTTATAGCTGGCTCAAGAAGTTTGGAGAAAGGAAGTTTGCCGTATTGATGGGATTTGAAAAGTCCTGCAACCGTACCGGGCACACCGGAAGCCTTATGTCCGTTGGTGCTGAGTTTTTCGATCACGTTCCCTGAACTGTCGAGATACATATCCCTGGATGCGTTGCCAGGAGCTTTTTCACGATAGTCAATGGCGATTTTTTTTCCGTTGGCAAGCTGTGCCACCAGGAAACCTCCGCCACCGAGGTTGCCCGCCACAGGATAAACAACGGCCAGCGCAAGTTGAGTTGCAATCGCGGCATCTATGGCATTGCCACCTTGCCTGAGTATTTGGATGCCGGCGTCACTGGCCAGTGGATGAGCAGAAACTACGGCAGCTTTTTTTGCCGTTACATTTTTGGTAGTGGTATAATGATAGGGATCAAGTTGGGCCACCGACAAGAACCCATGGAAAAACAGCAGAATTGTTAAAAACATTTTCATAGGGTAAATGTAGTATGTCTGACTATTTCACGCGCATTGATTATTTTCACCCCCTGCAAAAAAACCTTTATGTTATTGAACCTGCGGACGCTGATCTTATCTTTTGTATTTGTTTCCGGCACCCTGGCCCAGGCAGTTCCAAGCCCCGACGAATTCCTGGGCTATCCCCTGGGAACAAGATTCACGCTTCATTATAAAATTGTACAGTATGTGGAAGCGCTTGCAAAGGCAAGGCCCGACATGATGAAGGTGGAGTATTACGGCAAAACTAATGAAGGCCGCCAGTTGCTGGTGACTTATATTTCAAGCCCCGAAAATATTTCAGCCCTGGAATCCATCAGGCAGAATAACCTGAGGCTGGCCCTGCAATCGAAAGATAAAATGGCTGCCAGTGACAATACACCGGCCATTGTTTGGATGAGTTATAACGTTCATGGCAATGAGGCATCTTCCAGTGAAGCCGTGATGAAAACACTTTTTGCCCTACTGGATCCAGCCAATTCCACAACCAAGCAGTGGCTTAAAAATACCGTGGTGATCATAGACCCCTGTATCAACCCTGACGGGCGTGACAGGTATGTGAACTGGTATCACCAGGTAGCGTCTTCAACCCCGGATCCGAGACCTTCCGCGAGGGAACACGCTGAACCATGGCCCGGCGGAAGAACCAATCACTACAATTTTGACCTCAACCGCGATTGGGCATGGCAGTCACAGGTGGAAACCCAGCAAAGGCTGAAATTATACAACCGTTGGCTGCCCCAGATCCATGTAGATTTTCATGAGCAGGGATATAATGAACCTTATTATTTTGCCCCGGCGGCAGAGCCTTATCATGAAGTGATCACTCCCTGGCAGCGCGAGTTCCAGGTTAAGATCGGGCGGAACCACGCCAGATATTTCGACGCGAACGGATGGCTGTATTTCACCAAAGAAAGATTTGACCTGCTTTATCCCAGCTACGGTGATACTTACCCCACTTATAATGGTGCCATTGGCATGACCTATGAGCAGGGTGGCATCAGGGCAGGACTGGCCATCATCAATGAAGACGGCGATACGCTTACTCTGAAAGACAGGCTTGAGCATCACTATACCACCGGCCTTTCCACCATTGAAGTGGCTTCGGCCAATGCACAGCAGTTGATAAAAGAATACCGGAAATATTTTGCTGATGCGGTAGCCAATGGTTCGGGGGAATACAAGACCTATATCATCAGGCCTGATCCAGCCAAGCCTGATGTGCAGGAGGGGCTGAAGAAATTTTTAGATAATAACGGCATCATCTATGAATATGCCAGCCCGACAAAACCCCTTAAGGCATATAACTATATCAGTGGCAAGGAAGAAACCATCAGTACTGAAGTGAATGATATGCTGATCAGTTCATACCAGCCCCGGTCGGCTCTTGCAAAAGTGCTTTTCGAACCACGGTCACGCATAACCGATACTGCAACTTATGATATCACGGCCTGGTCCATACCGTACGCCTGGGGGCTACAGGCCTATGCGAGTCGCGAAAGGATCAGCGGTAGCGGCTTTGAGGCGCCTGTAGTGATCGCTGATAACAGGGTTGAAGGGAAGAAACCCATTGGATATGTGATACCCTGGACCAGTTTTGCAGGGGCTAAATTGTTGAGTAACCTGTTACAGCGCGACGTAAAGGTCAGGTATGCAGAGCAGCCTTTTGCAGTGGACGGAAAGAACTTTGAGAAAGGTTCCCTGATCATACTGAGAACATCGAACATGAAATTCGGTGACACGCTTGAAAATGTTGTAGTGAAGTGCATCAGTGAAACCGGATTTAAAACAGGCATAGCAAAAGTTTATACTGGGTTTGTTGACAAGGGGCATGATTTCGGCAGTCCGAAAGTGAGAAGCATCAGCAAACCCAGGGTGGCCATGCTCACCGGAGATGGAGTGTCGGGCAATGCGGCGGGCCAGATCTGGCATTATTTTGAACAGGACCTCAGGTTTCCGCTCAGCCTGGTCAACCAGGATGGTGCCGGCAGAATGAAGTGGAGTGATTTCGACGTGGTGATCCTGCCCGATGGTATGTACAGGTTCATCCAGGATAAACCCGGGCAGGAAGCCTTGAAGAACTGGATCATGCAGGGTGGTAAACTGATCGCACTTGAAAATGCCGCTGAACAGCTGTCAACACTGGATTGGGGATTTAAGATGAAGAAAGCGGAAGAGGGGAAAGATGATGACAAGCAGCTTTATGAAAGACTGAAGCGGTTTGAGAATGCAGAAAGAGATTATCTTCCCAGTACCATACCGGGTGCGGTTTATAAGATCGAACTGGATAATTCACATCCCCTGGCTTTTGGATATGGAGATCATTTCTTTGTATTGAAAAGGGACGATACCATTTATGAATATCTTAAGAGCGGGTGGAATGTAGGTGTGATCAGAAAAGAGAACTATGTCAGCGGTTTTGCGGGCAGCAAAACCAAAGAGAAAATGAAAGACGGCCTTATGTTCGGCGCTTTGAATATGGGTTCAGGAACCGTAGTGGTCATGGCTACCGATCCCATATTCAGAAGTTTCTGGGAAAGCGGGAAATTGCTTTTTGCCAATGCCGTATTCATGGTTGATTAAAAATCTATGATGAAGAGAATTTTGTTGATCCTCACATTAATGGTGATTTGCTTTGTAGGGGCAGCCCAGTCACCTGTGATCTATAACAGTGCAGACATACTTGCAAGGCTGGAGAAGCTGAAAGTCCTTGGATCTGTATTATATGTTGCTGCGCATCCTGACGATGAAAATACCAGGTTGCTGGCCTGGCTGTCGAAAGACAGACTATACAGGACTGGCTACCTCTCTGTGACCAGGGGTGATGGTGGGCAGAACCTGATCGGCGAGGAGCAGGGCATATCCTTGGGGCTGATCCGCACCCAGGAGCTGCTGGCTG
>JAHEFC010000037.1:6247-15717 GCA_024640385.1 Sphingobacteriales bacterium | reverse complement strand
AAATACCTCTTCAAAAGCTTTCCGCACCTGATCCTGGCCCGTAAATTTCTTTCCGTCCACATCCGGTCCCGCAGAGGCTTCAAACACACAATCAGCTGTCATATGTAACATGATGGCTTTAACGTCATGTGCATTAAATGCATTCGCAAAGGACTGTAGAAAATCTTCCGTTATCTTCTTTTCTGATTGCGCCATCATGATATTCGGGATAATTAACACGAAAGTGAAAATATATTTTTTCATATGGCATAATTTTTTTCCAGTCTTTCAATAAGGCGATCCCAACTATCTCTTCTTTCCAAAGTTCAGGATTTCAATATTTCTGAAATCAACCGGCTGGCCTTCACTCTGCAACGCGATGTAACCCGTCTTCAAAGGAGTGCCATCTATTTTTATCTTCGGGTCTGCACCATTTACCACTCCCCCTCCAATACTGGGTTTGCTGTATTGCAAAACCGTATCTCCTTCAACTATATGGGTGATCAGTGAATCACCAAGTACGATCAATTCGCATTTCACCCACTGCTCAGGAGGATAGGTTTTTGATGTGCTGTTTATACAATGCCTTGAATCGATCTTACCTTCGAACACTACATCTGTTCCGGGGGAACACATGTTTCCGGTAGGCCTGGGTTTACCGTCCGGTAGCCCTGCCAGCAATTGGAACTCTACGGAGATCGGCCAATCCTGTTCTTTCAAAATGGTTCGTGGATCCTGCGAATGAAACATCACACCGCTGTTCTCCTGGGTATAGGAAGGTGCATCTTTTCGCCATTCCCCGGTCAAACGATATTCGAATCGAAGCTTGTAATAACTGAATGGAGTTTTGTAATACAGGTGCGCATAGCGATTGTTAAAACTGTCGTACTGGTCATACCGCACCTTGATCATGCCATCTTCCACCCTGAATGTATTGCCATAGTTATCACCCACTTCATGGTGGTAGATCTTTACGATCCAGTCATTAAGGTCTTTGCCATTGAAAAGTGGTTGCCAGTTTTCCTGGCGGCTGACCGAAGTTTTGGCGGCACATCCAGCGAGGACGACTGCAACGATCGCGGAGAGCAGTGATGCATGATATTTCATTTACCGAAGAAACAAAAAAATCACAAGCCGGATGAACTCATTTGACTTTAACAGATAGAGGCTACAGGAAAGCCTTTATGATGCTACCTTTGAGAAAAGCAATAGACTTTATGCAATTTTTTGTAAATGAGCATTCTATTGTAAGGCAGATCTGGGGCAAAAGCGATACCGTGCTTTTCATTTTTGCAGGTGCATCGGCGGAATTTGCCCTCAATAAGGCCGTCGACTGGCTCTATTTTACCGGCAAGTTGCCGGCAGATCCCATCGGCAGACTTTTCTCCACAGTAGCCTATGCCAGGAAAATTGTTTTTTCATCCATTGAAGAAGCGCATGCTGCAATTGATACCATGCGGAAAATCCACGCTGCCGTAGAACAAAAACGCGGCTCAACCATTCCGGACTGGGCCTACCGCGATGTACTGTTCATGCTGATCCACTACTCCATCGCCGCCTACGAACTGCTCGAAAAGAAATTAAGTCCGGAAGAAAAAGAGGAAGTCTATAATGTCTTTTATCGCCTGGGAGCAAGGATGGGAGTGAAAGCCCTACCCCTTACCTACCGGGAATGGCTACCCGTGAGGCAGGCACATATGATGGCCGACCTGCAGAAAAGCGATTACAGTATGGATCTGTTCAAGCAATATAAAAAACACCTGGGTGCCATGCGATTCAGGGTATTGATCGAAGCGCAAAAATTAGTAGTTCCAGGCAGGGTAAAGGAGTTGCTGCATTTTAATGAATTCTCCTTGCTTAGTCCTGTTGTGCCCCTATATAAAGTTAGCAGGCTGATGAAAATGGACTGGTTACTCAAGAATATACTCCTTCCCTCCGAATATATGGATCAGATCAAAGCCTTGGATGTGGTTGCTGATTAAACAGCTTCTCCAGCATCAGTATCGTGACTACTCCCAATGCATAGGCCAAAATATCCCACCAGGAAAATCCATAACCGATCACCGTTTTAGCTAATTGGTTACCCGATAAACCAAGCCTGTCAACGATTTGATAATACTGTAAGACCTCCAAAGCGCAGGTAAATAGTAATACGCCTGAGGCGATCTTCCAGGGAGATCCCTTGATAAAAGTCCTGACTGCTGCGTAGATCAGTATAACAACCAGGTAGTCTCCCCCATAAGGCCTGATGATGCTGTCGTGTACAAATAATGCGATCAGTACCTCAACAAAAAAAACGATGAGGGCAAGAAGAAAATATCTATAGTTGAAGGTCAGCATGATTCAACCTTAATCCCATAATGTACCATCCAGGCCCAACACCGTACCAAGCCATAATGCAATGATGAAACAGATCAGACCCACAATCCTGGCCAGCAGCCCCACCCAAAATCCACGACGACTAAAACCATTCATGAAATAGAAAAACGCCCCACCTGCCGCGGCGGCCAATGGAACGATCACCAGGGGCTTCAATTGCCAATACTTTGGCCAGCTCGGATCTGCATGTTTCACACCCATCAGGAAAATGCTGATCAACACCAGGCCGATCACCGCACCGATCAGCGCAAATTTGGCCATAGACTCAAATTTCCAATGCTGCTCTATCCTGGCTTTATCCTGCATATCCCATAATTTAATTTATACAATTAAAAGTACTTTGAAATACAAAGTAACTATAGATAGTTGAAACCACCAAGGGAATTCCTATATAAATTATCCTACTGCTCTTTCGAAGGGGGGTCGATCATGATATGCGCCCTATGTGTGCCGGGGTCCATGATCCAGGGCATACCAGGTGTTTCAGGTTTGGCAGGTAAACCGGTGCTGGCGGCTGTGGCCCAGGGAATATAAACTACAGAGCGAAAGCTGCCTTTGGTTACCTCACCGGTGGTGGCATTATAGTTTTCAGCAGGGGCAGAAAATACCTGCAGATTTGAAGCCTGTTTCGGCATTTTCAGTTTTCCGGACTTAGCTTCTGCTTCCCGGGTATCGAAGATCTCTTTGTAAGTTTTGTTCTGCGCTTTTAATTCACGTCCCCTGGCCATAAAAGGCTCCAGGTCTTTATGATAGCATGAAACACTCAGCCCTTTTTGGTTGGGATCATCAGCAATACATATAATTTCATTTTTCCCTTGCCTTAGCACCACAAACTCGCCCTTCGCATTATATCCATAGACCATGGCATCGGCCCGCTTATCAGCCGGGGCGGCCAGCACAGCGGTCTTGATCTGAACTTCTGCAGAAGGGATCTGGCCTACTGCTGCCACACTGATCAGTGACATTAAAATTACAATTGACTTTTTCATATTAGAAAGTTTGAGATTGAAGAAACAGGACTTTTATAGAACTTCAACCAGTTCTTGAGAACAGAGTTGCTATTGGTTAATGATCACTACTGCCAACTTTGGTTCAATATAATGATAAATTTAGCGGTCGTGGTGAATTTTTGATTGACTATACCATTATTCTATGTTGACTTGTATTATTCCTTGCTGGAATAACTGAAACACTGGAAAAAGGATAGACTTTATTGATTCATCGCCGGAGTATGGAGAGTGGATCCATCTTAGCTGCCCTGAATGCGGGGATCAGTCCGGCGAGAAATGAACAGACAACCCCGAATAAAAAGCCCCATACACAATACATTGGATCAAATCTGACTGGAAAATAGGGGATGCTGGTGAGGTCACTCTTTGGTATGGGTATATGGGAAATAAGGAAAGTGAAAATAGTTCCAAATATAACTCCAAGTAAAGCCCCGGCTATGCCCACAAAAACTGACTGAGAAAGAAAGATTTGCCTGATATCCTTGCCACTGAACCCTTCAGCCTTCAGGATTGCGATATCATTAAGTTTCCCATTGATGATCATGTTCATGATGTTGTAGATTCCGAAACCAGCAACTAATAAGATGGCCAGGCTAACGATATATGTCATCATGTTCTGAACGAAGATGATGGTGAGGTAATAGGAATTGGACTGAGCTCGGGTATCGGCCCTGTATCCATATCTTCCGGCAAATGTAGGCGCGGCAAATTCTGAAAGTTCCGGATCTCTCAGACTTATGAAAAACTCTGTTGTAAAATCGTTACCCTTGCCCATCCATTGGCGCATACGCCGGATATGGACGAATGCCCGTGAATTATCAATAGACCCCAATCCATAGCAAATAACGGAACATACCTGAAGCCTGTCTTTAACACCTTGCGCTGTGGAAACATTCACCCAATCACCTATTTGAATTTTTAGGCGGTCTGCCAGACCTTTCCCTAATATGATCCCATTATCGGACATTTCCATGTTTCTGATGTTCCCCGAAGTGAGTTTTGCGCTGAGTTTCAACACATCTTCCGCGTCACCTATGGAAACTCCCAAAAACTGTGCATTGGCTATAGACGAGCCGTGGCGCAGGAATACCTGAGCTGTAACCACTGGCGAAACTGCTGCAACAACAGGATCTCTGCGGATGGCACTGAGCAGAGTCCGGGCATTTCTGATACGTTTTCCCTGACTTTGTGGCTTACGGCCATGTTCAAAAAAAATGATCTCCCTGCCATCTTTATTTAATTCCGCAGGAACAGTGAATTGAACTGTCTTACGTTGATCAGCATATAGAACAATGTCTGGCGTGGCTGATGAGATAACATCCAGCAAAAAATGATTGACGCCTTTCATGAAGCTCATCAGTGTGATGAACATTGAAACGCCAAAGGTTACCCCCAGGATAGCAACGATGGCCTGCTTCCTTCTGGCTGCCATCTGAATTTTTGCAATCCCCCAATTCACACTTCTACTCATGATCTGCTTCATTTTTTTGCCCCCTCTATATATGAACTTAGCGAGCCGTCGCGGATTTCAAATCCGGCATCAGCTTTTCGCACAAAATCCATATCATGTGTAATCGCAATAATGGTATTGCCTTCATCCGCAAGCTTCCTGAAAATATCAAAAATGATGGCTGTATTGGCAGAGTCCAGATTCCCGGTTGGCTCGTCAGCCATGATGATGTCGGGGTGGTTGATCAATGCCCTGGCAATCGCCACTCTTTGTTGTTGACCGCCGGACAGCTTCGAAGAGAGGTATTCTGCGAATTTCCCCATTTGCATTTGTTCAAGCAGGGCCATGGCATCATCCCTGACCTGGGCGGAAGATTTATGTTTCAGTTTCAGACCGGGTATCATCACATTTTGAAGCGCTGTGAATTCGGGCAGCAGATAGTGGTACTGGAATATGAATCCGATATGCCTGTTTCGGAACTGAGCCAGCTGATTTTCTGTGAGACCGGTCATCCTCTCACCGCAGATAAAAAGATTGCCATCATAATCGGTATCCAGTGTAGCCAATACATACATAAGTGATGACTTCCCGCTGCCAGATTTTCCCATAACAGTTACGAATTGACTACGATCGAGGGAAAGGGAAATATCGTGGAGCACCTGGCTCTCTACGGGTTCATGAAAATATTTATTCAGATGTTCGGCAATTAAAACCTTATTCATGATAAATTTTATTTCTACTACCAGAGGCAAAAAAGTGTTCAATTCATTCACATAACATTTTTCATCTTCTAAGAATCGACAAAGGATCAGTACCTGAAGCTTTTATTGAGGGAAGCAATCCTGGCAATAAAGAGGTGGCCACACCGAAAAACACTCCGATCAGGTAATATCTCGCCTTGAATGAGACCGGGAAATAACTAAAACTGACCGTTTCACTGCTGGGAAATGAAACCCTTGACAAGGCCTCGGAAAAACCAAATCCTGCTAATGCACCAATGGCTGAACCGATCAGACCTATGACTAAGCATTGTGATAGGAATACAGTGGCAATATCCCTGCCGGTGAAACCTATGGATTTGAGAATAGCGATATCTTTCATTTTCGAGGTGATCGTTAGATTGATAATATTATATATACCAAATCCGGCAACAACCAGTAGTGCCAGGCTCACAACATAGGTAAGCACATTACGGGCAGTCACCGTAGCCAGGATGGAAGCATTGGATGTTGCCCAATCCTCTGCCTTGACCCCGTAACGGCTGGAAATAGATTCTGCCATTTCTTTCGATTTGTCCGGGTCTTTCAGACGGATATGTATCGAAGTAGCCTGACCTGGTTCCGCAGGCATCAGTTGCCTTACGCTGCCGATATTCAGAAATGCACGCGTATTATCAACGAATCCAAGGCCGAAACGGAAAACACCCACAACACGGAACTGGGCCATCCGCCCTTCGGGAGTAAATGCAGTTACAGTTCCACCCATACCAACATTCAATTTGTCGGCCAGGCCTTTGCCGAGTAAAATGCCATTACTTTTATAGGCCAGGTCACTGGCATTTCCGGAGATCATTTTTCCTGACAACTTCAACACCTGCATCTCCTCGTTTATTTTCACTCCGTCCAACCTCACATTGAGCTGCACAGGTCCGCTGAAAAGGATGCACTGCTGCGTTAAAACTGGTGATACTGCTAAAACATTTTTGTCTTCACGGATATGATCCAGCAGTACTTCAGTATTTTTTATAAAATCGCTACCGATATTTCCACTGGGGCCCACTTCAGATTTACTGTTCCCGGTATTTGCGAGAAGCTGGACATCCGGCGTGGAGGACAGCATGGAATCCATCAGGTAGAGGTTGATGCCTTCCATGAAGCTGATGAGCAGAATATATAACGAGACTCCAAATGCAACACCAGTCAATGCGATAAAGCTCTGACGCTTTCGAGACACCAAGTGCACTTTTGCAATTCCCAAATTCACAAATGTCTCCATGTTTCATCATTTTTTTTGGGGCAGGATAATCGGCGTAGATTCCTGAATTCCATCCAGTATTTCTACCTGATCAATGGTCTTTATCCCGGTCCGTACCTTGATCTTTTCTGTCTTGCCTTCTTTTACTGTCCATACACTGTCGCCACTTATCACGGCTTCCCGTGGGAGCACCAGAGCATCTTTTTTAACGTCAATGATAATACTGGCTTCGGCGGGACTGTGAACAAAAGAGACCGGGAATGTATCAACAAAAAAGGCATCTACCCGGAATGATTGACTGGACTCAGTCATCATGTCATATACTTTACCTACAGTCGCTTTGAAAACGCTATCTCCTGTTACCTCCGATCTGACCAGCACCTGCTGCCCTTTCCGTATTCGTTTGATATTTTCGGGATCGATGGCCAGGCGAATCACCCTGTCGGAAATGCTTCCTATCAAAGCAACAGGTTCGCCTATCCTTACAGCTTCTCCCTGTTCTTTCATGGTCAGGTATACGATACCACTGCAATCGCTTTTTATGAAATATTTCTCCTTTTCCGCCATAGGAGATGTTAGCTGTTGTATGAGCCTGACCTTGTCTGACGAAATATTTATGCCGGAAACGGCCGCTACAACCTCCACTTCATATAGCACACTGCCTTTTGTTACCGTATCCCCTTCTCTCACCTTTTTTCTTTTGACGATGCCATTGCCCAGGGAGAAAATTCCATGTTCATCTTGTGGCAGGATATTTCCGGATGCATATACCATTTCCATTATATCCTTTCTTTCGGCATGAATTGTTGCCCTTTCCCGGCACCCTGGAACTAGTCCGAACAGGATAATTGTAATAAAATATCCGGTTTTAAGTCTCATATACCTTCTTAAACTTTCCATTTTCCATTTTTTAAAACTGATGCTGAACGCAAACCTCAAAACATAGTTTGTACTATTACATAGTTGTCTTCTCTCTAAGCTCTCTGTTCGCCAGTGTCCTGAGATAATCCCTGAACAAAAATGCCAATTCAGTTCCGTGAGTCCTGTCGTTGGTCTTCATATCCAGTAAACTGCTGTCCTTTATCTCCCGGGCAAGCCTTACAGTCTCCTCGTACTCATGCATACCGTCGCTGGAAGTACTAACAATCAGGACAGGGCAATCTATCGCGCTCAGCTTATCCCAGATCTTGTAACGGACATTTGAAAGGATTGCGTCCCTGAGTTTTGCAGGGTCAGCATTGTCCAGGGCCCTCGAAAAATTAGCATACATGGCTTTGTCCTCAGTGATCCTGAAGGTTCTCATATACCATTTAGCAATTGGCTTAAGTAAAGAGTATAATGGCACAGCAAAACGTATCAGCATCTGGCTCCACAACGGATATCCGAAACTGGGCGTGGGTTCCAAAAGAAGCATGCAAAGTGGAGCGGGGTGTAATTCCGGATACACATCAACGATGATGGTTGCACCCATAGAATATCCAAAGACCACATAGTATTTGTCCGGGATTTCCAATTTGCGTATCACCGTCACGATATCCATTCCCATCGTAGCTATATCATATGCCGCTTTCCCTGACACCTTAGAAGAACCTTTCTCCCGCGATTCAATATAATAGATATGAAAGTCTCTTGACAATTCCTCCAGCAGCGGCCTGAAACTCTCGGCTACAGTCGAAAGTCCGCCTATCATGATCACAACAGGATTTTGCAATTGATTCAGCGGAACAAATTCAAGAAGATGCAGGGTTACCTGCGGATTGATAAAAATATCCCTCTCAGTAAAACTCGCTTCTTCAAAATTAAATGCTTTGTTATTTCCCATAAATACTCATTATAAAAATGCTATATCTACATAGGGTAAATTAATATGCCGGTTATATTGTGATGGGTCCAGGCTGGTGAAAATGATATGTGAAAAGATGTTTCTGTGCCAAAAACCATGTGCCGCTTTCAGCATCGGGTCACTGGCGCAGGTGCCCCAGTTCATCATGTGATAACTCCCATTGCAGAGCCGGTAATGTATTTCAGAAAGCAGTGCATGCATAATAGCGGGATCACGGTCCCTTACAGCGTAATCTGTTATGGTCAGTTCTTTGAATGCACCTCCTTTCCCGGGTAAAGCTGCCATATGCATGAGTCTTCCAAAGGTTCCCATTGCCATCCACAGCGGATAAAGTACGGGCGAAAAACCGATCACACGTGTGCGACGAAAAGCATTGCAATCCCAGGCAAGGCACACTCCTGCAATCACCCCTTTACGATCCACCGCAACAAAATAATTTCCGATATCCAGACCTCTCTTTACCAGATTACTTATGAATCCATCTTCATGGACCACGAGGCCGAAATCCCGTTGCATTTGTTCACTTTTCAAAAGATTCACAATATCCGGGATGTCCTCTGCACCCGCACGCCTTACCATGAAAGCTGAACGGTTTTTCTGCGGCATAACCATGAAGATGGATTTCACAACCAGTTGATCTATGACCTTTGTAGGTGGCATCCATCCACCTGGTTGACTGCCAATATAAGATTCGACCGATCTGTTGCCTTTGAGGGTTATAGAGAGGCCATAATTCGCTTTATCTTTTGCCAGGTCGAAAAACTCACGCATGGCCAGCAGAGATATTCTATTTCCCCTGGCTTCAGGGAGAAGATAAAAATGAAAAAAGGTGAGC
>JAHEFC010000037.1:0-6237 GCA_024640385.1 Sphingobacteriales bacterium | reverse complement strand
CAACCAGCGCTTTGAAGAAACCAAGTGAACTGAAACCTTTCAGTTTTCCATCCACAACGAATCCCCTGTGAACAGAATCAGAATACTTCATACGGGCTATCGCGAATAGGTCCGGCGATTTGTCAAAACATATCTTTAACCCTCCTGCACGAATCGGTGAAGCATTTAGGATGTCCAGCATTTCATGGTTGAATGTTGTATCTAACGGTATGACTTCAGTTTTAGCCATGATTTTTGATCAGAACAATATGATAAAAAGGAAACCTGTCTACCTTGTACAAATTCAAGTTTTCCATGCTCCATCCTTGCGTCGCAACCAGATTGGTTTTCCAGGGATCCCTGTGCAAGTGCCTGCTGCAGATCCTGGAGCCAGGACCACATTGAGCCGAGAATAAACCAATGAGCCTGGATATGGCCTGGTCTTCCATCCAATCGACTATATTGGATAGATGGATCTTGTTGAATGTCCCCGGGGGATGTGAGGCCAGTTCCTCTTCAAGGCTTGTGTTCTTGAAAAACTTAGAGTAGTCTATCATTGTATCACCCATTTCAGGCAGACTCTTCAGGTATACTGGTAAGGCTTCCGCGGTCAGGCACATGCCAACAAGAAAATATTGCAGGAAATAGTTAGCTCTTGCAGGTGTTGCCGTGCAAAAATCACGGAACCTGCCGAAAAAGACCGATCCTGTATCTGTCCTTGCATGTTGCAATGCATCTGGCTCCAAGCCCCGACTTCTATACACTGCAGGATGGAAGGCCAGCCGGAAGATCCATTTCAATGAACGCCTGGTAGCAATATGAAGGTCAAAATACCTGACTTGCTCTTCTGGCTCCCTGCAGTTGATCAGGCCTTCGATATGCTTTTGGCCAAGTGTAAGCCTTGCGATACCTCGTAGCTTTTTAACATAGGTTTCGAACCTTCCCGCATTGACCACACCGTTTTTTATTATATCTATTCTGTTGTCCCAGAATATACGGTCGGACCCATCGAGGAATGGCCTGACTTTTTCGCGGTACATTATGTTTCGCAGTTCTTCCTTCATAGGAGTATATCCTAAGAACCCACCATTTTCAGGAAATGGAATTGCAGTAGCAGATCTCCATTTCAACTTACATAGCATGATCTGGTTCATGGATGTATCAACAGCGACAACTTCAGCACCTGGATGCAAGGCATGGAGTCCCAATGGAATTTCGCCCCCACTTGCTATGGAAAGCACACGGTCGCCCGGATGAATATCCAGCACCTGCGATTCAGTGAGCGGGTCCTCCTGAGAAATGCCGAAATCAAACAAGTACTTCATGTGAATTCCTCCTGAAAAAGCCTTCTTTAATAGCTGTTTGCATTAGCTTACGGATCGCGGAAGGATGTATATGCCCTTTAAGAGGCAGTTTAATATGATTCATTGCCGCCAAAATCACTTCTGCCGCGCAACAATAAATATATCCGGGAGGGTACTGGGCACTGATCACCAGGTCCGGATCATCCGGCAGGCGGATGGAAGAAGCAGAAGAACAAAATTCTACCTGAGGAAGGCTTTTTACGTCCTCCGAGACTGAACCAGGTACTGCGATATCAATGATGAATACTTTTTTAGACGGATGGATATGGTGTGAAAATACTATCGGGTCATTTGTATTCGTGCAGCAAACTATCATATCTGCCTCTCTCAGGCTGGTCAGGTCTGTCGAACATGCCACCTCCCGTTCACGTACGAATAACTTTTCACGAAGTTTTTCCAGCTTTCTGATGTTGTTACCAATCATAAGCAACCTGGTATCGCGATACTTATCATGGGCCATGCAACCGGCAAGTCCTGCCCCGATATTACCATTAGCACCTGTTATAGCGATGGTGATCTTTCCGATTTTCTCTTGACATAACTTATCAAAATATTCCTCAGCATAGAACAGGCAGGAGGCTGCAGCAAGTGTATTGCCAGTCAGTATCCTGCAATTCCCGCTTTCTGCAATCATGAGACCATTGCCTGTAAGGATGGATGTATGTGCCCCTAAAGCGATATGACTGGCCCCGCCGGATGAAAGAAGACCCACCGCATCCTGGATACGCTGAATGAAAAACTGCCTTTTCCCCCATCGGCTAATCATTTCCAGACTAGCAGTATCGAAAGGAAGAATATAAAAAGTGAAATGAACACGCCCACCCATAAGGTTTTTACTCATGATCTTGATAGGTTTGCCTTCCATCAGAGCCTGCATCTTGCTGAACAACCGTCTTATGCCGGTATCCGATGCTTTCTTCAAACTTGGTTCAAGTATCTTAAACTCCTTAATAGGCATAGTGAAATTTCCGATGAACCCAACTCTGAGTGCGCCCTTTGCTGGTTTTTCAATCATTTTAGGAAATGAACCTTCGACCTGTACGTCCTTCCTGTCTGAGTAAGGATCATTATCCATGATATATCTGACCAGCTCATAAATGTTCTGGTTATAACATATGCAACACATATCGTCAAGTGCGCTGCAACATTGATCCATCTGGTCCTCTGTTATCTCATAAGAAGGTTCTATGCGGATAGATAATGGACTGGACAGAGAAGGCAATACCCTGATGTGCCGGTTATGGAAAAGCCATCCGGAAAGCACATAACCCAGTAAGTCATTTTCTGCCAATATTCGAAGGAACGGATTCCGATCACCCATTGAGCCATTGAAATGGATCCCAAGCATCAGCCCCCTTCCTTCCACTGATTTAATGATCCCCGGAAATCGACCTGCCACAGCCTGCAACTTGCTCTTGAATAAATTCCCTTTTTCCAATGCCATTGCCGGGACATCTTCCCTTTGGATCAATTGCAGGGTCTTCAATGCCACATAGGCAGCCATTTCACCATTTGCAAAAGTGGAAGTGTAATATTGCGAAAACCCTTGTTTAAACTGGCTTTCCTCAATAAGTACAGCGGAAATCTTTTCATATCCGCCGCCGAGACTTTTACCCAATAAATAGTAGTCTGCTTTATTACATGACGGGAGCAAGCCGCTGCGGCCAAGGCCGCACTGAATTTCATCTGAAATAAGTGGATAGTTTTTGCCAGTAAGGATACTGATCAGTTCAGCCGGAGTTTCACGAATTCCTCCCTCCCCCTGCACAGGTTCAATGAACGCCGCAATAATAGTGCTTACTCCCACATTCCGAATCCTCAGCTCGCCGTCCTCAATGATCAATTTTTCAATAGAGACTTTAGTTTCTTCCTCGAACTTTACCAGCATATCCACCATTTCACTCGCCGCTGATCTTATATGCAAAGGTTCTACGCGAAGCAAGCCTCCAAAACCGTTGCGTTGTTTTTTATTATGGTTGAGTAGGCTTCTTGCTCCCGAACTGCACCCATGGAAACATCTGTCAACAACGATGCAGCAGGCCGTTGCTGCTGCAACTTTTTGCATATTCCTCTCCCAAATCATGCCAACATCTATTCCCGGCTCAGACCCATAAAGTCGTAACTGCTCATCCCTCATCTTTTCAATCAGTGACCACCATGCAAAATAGGCATGATGAAGGGCCATTTCTACAGCCTCTGCACCAGTATTTGCTAATAGCACCCGGAATGATCTGCCTGTTCTGCTGCCAAAAAGTACAGACAACTCACGCGCAAGAAGAGAAGGATAATGATAGGAACTTCCTTGACTGTTCAAAGCTGGCCTGCCTTCAGAAAGAAAATCCAACAATGCCTGCTTAATTTCAGGATTGCCATGCCCCAGTAAAGCTGCACCAAAACCACCAACCAAGTCAAGAACGGATTGCATGCCTCCCATCTGAGAATAAAATAACAGGTTGCCTTCGCCGCGCTCATAAGTCTTGTCGAGGCCAAGCACCTCTAGCATCGAGGCCAGCCTCTGGTCTCCAAAGCGATGCATGTGGGAGGAGTCCGGTACAGAAAGTTCATGTATATCCTCTTCCTGGATAAATCGGTTTTTGAGCCTTCGGATCAAGTCCCCGTATCTTATGCGCAGCTCATGCAATGAAACAGTCCCTTTTCGGGTCATGGGCAGTTTCTCCTTAAGAACAGAGATCCGTTCCAGGTGGCGGTGAGTATATTCGAATGGTTCCAGGGATAATGCCAGTTCATCGTTTCTGGCACGAACCCAATCACATATCTCACGAACGGAGCCCATACTTTCCGGCTCCCTGGGAAATACCAGAGCTGCAAAACCTGGCAAACTGTCCAGGGGTATCCATTCGATATAACTGGCAATTTCTTTGAGGAGCGGATAATACCCTTCCATTGCCTTCAATGGTATCTTTACACCATAATCATCTTTGACAAAATCATTAACCTGCCTCGAAACGTAACGAAGTGTTCCGCTGTTTTCTTCATAGCCCACTAAGTCTCCCGTTCTTATAAAATACGCATTGGGCTTATTTCCCATAATTCTCGACGACTGGTAACAGGAATGAATGTACAATTCGTACACCCCTTCCGTTCCCGAAGATTTTAATCCCACAACCACTCCTGGCATAGGTTCCCCAAGATCATCATTGGCAGCACCTATACCATTATCACACCTGTTGAGCAAAACCATTTGTGTTTCGGTGGTACCAAATCCATTCCATACTTCAAGACCAAATTGTGATCGTATTCGCGATGCAAGAGCAACATCAAACACGGTGCCTATGGATATAAAAAGTTTCAGCGATCTGCATAGGACCTGCTTAAGCTCAGGATATATTCTGAAGAACTCCAGCAATGTAGTCAGTAATGCGGGGCCTCCAATGATATGTTCAGGTGTCATTTTCAGAAGCAGATATCTCGCTGCTTCTGGCTTGCTGAAGAACCAGTCAGTTGTAAGTATGCATGCAGGCTTCCCTGTCCAGAAGGCATTGACAAGACTCCTGATGCCGATGGTATGGGTGAACAAGGGTGTGAAACCGGTATTTCCGCAAATATCAGTTTTGAACAACCCTGCCTTTTCCCATGCCTGGCAGGAAAGCGAGAAAGACCCCTGTGTATAGACAACGAGTTTGCTTTTCCCGGACGATCCGGAGGTTGTGAAGATCACGGCTTCATTGTCTGGTGATAGCTGCGTATCAGCAACTTGACTATCCTCCTTCAGAAGAGTGGAGAAAGGTAGACTACCCAGCAAAGCAGAACATCCAAGGTCCTGATCTGGATCCAGCAACGGAACTTCATGGACCGCACACCAGTTCATAATAGATTGGATGACTCCCTTCTCTTGCTCATGACCGCTCATGTCCTGCGTATCTCTGTAAGGCATAAACACACAACTGAATCCAGTTTGCTGATACCATTCCGTAAACTCATTTTCCTCCGGATAAATTGGGATAAAGACCCGGATACCCATACAAGCAAAAACACAGAAAAGAATGGCATTGTAAAGTTCGTTGGAGGAATAAAATGATGTCAGCATAACGGTGTCCCCGGTTGCAAGCCCCCTTTCCGTGATCTTAGATGATAACTTACTTATTAGGTATCTCATATCACTCAAGCGGATCTCAACCAGATCTTCATGGTGGTGGCCGAGTATAACTAAGGGGTCTGGTCTTAATGGGAATACCTTCCCCAGGAAGATATCCTTTAATGTGTAAGGGGGGAAAACCGGGTTTTGCTGATCAGAACCAAGGAGGTGCGTGAATCCGTCATAAAGATCCAAAGTTGGCATAAAACGGTGTTTTCAATACGTCGTCCAGGAAGCTGTTGAAAATAAATGTACACGATTTGAAATTTGTAAAATATGACCTCTATCATCATCGTAGATCAAATCAGCTCAAAGGAGATTACACCGGTTTATCAGAATTTTTTAAAATTCAGGTAATTGCCCGACAGGTTCAATATAATTAAAAATCATTTAGATGATATTTCAATGTGATTTTCGTGTAAACAGAAGCTGCGCACTATGTTACACCCTCAGCAGGCCTCTGAACCCCCTGGCAGCATAATAAGACTGGGCACCATTGTGATATACGAATACTTTGCCATAACGGAAGTCAGCAAAGATGGCACCCCCCAACTTTCTTACCTCTGCAGGTGTGCTGAGCCAGCTCGAAGTTTTCGCATCAAATTTACCCAGTTCATGTAACTGCCTATACTGCGCTTCATCAAGCAGTTCAACACCCATGGAATCCGCCATATCAATTGCACTGTTCTCCGGCCTGAATTCTTTTCTTGCTTCAAGCCCTTCCCGGTCATAGCAAACACTTCTGCGGCCCGCGGGACTTTCAGCAGAACAATCAAAAAAAAGATACTCATCGGCCTT
>JAHEFC010000577.1 GCA_024640385.1 Sphingobacteriales bacterium | reverse complement strand
GGTTAATGAGTTTCCACAATGTTCTTATTACATCTCATCAAGGATTTTTTACGCAGGAAGCAATGGATCAGATCGCAGAAACCACGCTATCTAATCTGAAGGCCTTTGATTCGAAAACTGCCCTGTTGAATGAAGTTAAAGCAACCGGGTAAATTAAAATTATAATGCCCCGGCCTTGATTTCTTCCACGACACCTGGATCTGTTAATGTTGTTGTATCACCGAGATTTGAAGTGTCTCCTTCTGCCACTTTTCGAAGAATTCTACGCATAATTTTACCCGATCGTGTTTTAGGAAGCCCACTTACAAATTGGATCTTATCGGGTTTTGCAATCGGGCCTATAATTTTTGAGACAGTTTCCCGGATTTCAGCCCGAAGTTTTTCTTCTTCCATGGGCTTATCATAGCATATTACAAAAGCATAAATGCCCTGTCCTTTTATGTCGTGTGGATAACCAACCACAGCCGTTTCACAGACTGCAGAATGTTCATCAATAGCACTTTCTACTTCTGCAGTTCCCATATTATGGCCAGACACGATAATGATATCGTCTACCCTGCCGGTGATTCTGTAGTAACCATCTTCATCCCGCTTGCACCCATCACCCGTAAAATATTTTCCGGGAAAAGTTGAAAAATAGGTTTCTTTAAATCGCTGATGATCGCCATAAATGGTCCGGGCCATGGACGGCCAGGGAAACCTGATCGTGAGTCTTCCTTCACCACTCGTATTGCCCGGAATCTCCTTACCATGCTCATCCATCATAGCAGGCTGTACGCCCGGCATGGGCAGCGTAGCATGGGCCGGTTTTAATTTCGTTACGTTGGCAATAGGGGAAATCATAAACCCACCGGTTTCAGTCTGCCACCATGTATCGATGATTGGACAATTGCCTTTCCCGATATGCTTGTCATACCAGTGCCAGGCCTCTTCATTGATAGGTTCTCCAACAGTGCCCAATACTTTCAGGGAAGACAGATCACTTCTTTCAACAAAACTTAAGGGTGCCTTCTCGAGCGAGCGGATTGCTGTAGGCGCCGTATAGAAAATATTCACTTTGTGCCGTTCTATAGCTTGCCAGAACCTTCCCATGTCAGGCCATGATGGAATGCCTTCAAAAATCACTGTTGTTGCCCCTGCCGAGAGCGGACCATAAAGAATGTACGAGTGACCCGTGATCCAACCTAAATCTGCAGTACACCAGAAAATTTGCCCATCCTGATATTGAAAGGCTGTTCTGAAGGTATAGTTTACATGGACCATATAGCCGCCACAGGTATGCACCATACCCTTAGGTTTTCCGGTAGACCCGGATGTATAAAGAATAAAGAGCAGATCCTCGGAATCCATCTCCTCGGCCGGACAGACTGAATTGACTTTACTCATTTCTTCATGCCACCAGAAATCACGGCCTTCTTTCATCGCAGGCTGTGATTTTATACTCTCGAGTATAATAGAAGTATTAACTGTAGGGCACCTCAGCAGTGCTTCATCAACGATTCCCTTTAAGTCTATCTTTTTTCCGCCTCGCAATGCTCCATCAGCTGTCAGTACAAGCTTACATCCCGAATCATTGATTCTATCCACAAGAGACCCGGACGAGAATCCCGCAAACACAACAGAATGAACGGCGCCGATTCGTGCACATCCCAATACAGCAAATGCCAGCTCCGGTACCATAGGCATATAGATACATACCCGGTCACCCTTCTTGATACCATGAGTCTTTAGCATATTACCAACCAAGCTCACTTGTTCATGCAGTTCCTGGTAGGTGATCTTCCTGGCTTCATCTTTAGGATCATTAGGCTCCCAGATAATTGCAGTCTGGTTTGCCCGCGTGGCGAGGTGGCGGTCAATACAGTTCTCCGCAATATTTAGCCTGCCACCACTAAACCATTTTACTTCCGGTTTATGGAAATCCCACTGAAGGACGTTATCCCACTTCTTTCTCCAGACAAAATCAGCCGCAACTTCCGCCCAGAATTCCTCAGGCTTTTCCGTGCTGTATTGGTATACCTTCTGGTAATCTTCAAAACTTTGGATAGTGTTCATAAAAACTGCGCCTGGTTGAATGGACAAACGTTCCCGCTAAAATTCCACTCTTTTTATGG
>JAHEFC010000292.1 GCA_024640385.1 Sphingobacteriales bacterium | reverse complement strand
AAGAAGGATCAAGGATCTTCCTGCTGTCTGTTATGATATGAGTGATGTTCAGATCGGCTTCAGCGGAAAGTTTCCCATGGACAATTGATGATATTTCCCTGATGCTGTATGCCTGCATATTTACTGATCTGTTTCTTTGCGTACCGCCATCTTCCTCTGTTCATGATGCATGGAGTAAAATACCGAACCGGCAATGCAGGCTACGATCACTCCCAGCGAAACATAAATGGATATCCTTATATGGAAGAATTCCAAAAGCATTTTCAATCCGATGAAGATCAACACAACAGCAATACCCTGCTGGAGATAATCGAACTTGTCTACAGCTCCCCTGAGCAGGAAGAATAATGACCGTAAACCAAGTATGGCAAAAATGTTTGAAGAATATATGACCAGGATGTCATCACTGGTAAACGGAGCATTGGCCTTCTCCCTTACCAGCGATACCACGGTTGGAATTGAATCAAGCGCAAAAGCTATGTCCACCGCCGCCAGCATCACTACAACCACGGCCAGGGTGGTGAAGAAGGTTTTTCCATGTAAGCTGATGATATACCTGCCCTTAGGTTCAACTTCAGAAAGCCTGAAATAGGATTTCATGAATCTGTAGATCTTGGAATCGCCGGGATCGAATTCGGCTTCATCTCTTTTTGTGAATAATTTATATCCCGTGTAGATCAGGAAGGCTCCAAAAAAATACAGTATCCAGTGGAACCTTTCGATCAGTTCTATTCCTATGGCAATAAAAATGATCCGGAAAACTATGGCCAGCAATATACCGATCAGCAGGGCACGGCCAGAGTCCTGTTCTTCCACCTGGAAATAAGTGAAAATGAGAATGAACACAAAAATATTATCAACACTGAGCGACCATTCCATAAGATAGGCCGTAAAGTATTTTGTTGCAACAAGAGGAGATTTCTCAAACCAGAGAAAAACACAAAAAGCCAGGGAGAGGGTAACCCAGAACAGGGTCTGCCAAAGGGCTTTCCTGATGCTGACCACTTCATTTTTCTTACTCAGGATTCCCAGGTCAAAAACAAGTGCAAGTACCAATAAAGATCCAAAAGTTAGATAAGCGATCTGATCAGGTGTCATAATTTGAATAAACGTCAAAGATAAGGGAGTTGCTTGCAGGTTGCAGGTGGCAGGTTGCAGGTGGCAGAAAAATTATCGCTCAACCTCTCGCCTCTCGCCTAACTTCTTCCGTATTTATTTTTTCTGAAATATTGATATAGTGCTATAAAGAACATGACCACCAAAGCAGGCACCACGATGTTGAGAACCTGCCAGAAGCTTTTGTTCTCTTCAAATTTGGTCTTGTCCAGTAACCTTAGGGTAAAGTCCTTGCCCCGGGTTTCCAGGATGCCCGATTGGTCTACCAGGTATTCAAGGGAGTTCAACAGGAATTCCCTGTTCGCATATTGCTGTTTCGTGTACATATTGGTGCCCATCTGTAACGGACCCTCATTCTGATCAACGGCATTGATCACCAGGTCACCATCTGATACCACGATCATCTTGTTATCTTCCCTGGTCCCGGGTAAAAAAGGCTGCCCTGCAGCAGATAAAGAATCAGCCATGGCTTTGGTCAGCCTGTTGCCATAAAGGGATTCAAACTTTCCCTCCAACAATACGGCCACCGGGATATTCGAGTGTGTAAATGTTTTCAGGTCCTCTTCATTCCTGACACTGGCCCACTCCACCCTCGCTGGTGTGCTGAGTATCCTGGATTCCGGAGAACTGGAAAGTAATATTGTTTTCCTGATATTCTTCGCCTCCACGGTATCGATCGATTGGGGGAACTGGGACAGCACATAATCGAGATTCTTGGCTATGGGGTGGCCGGTATAATTTCTTAATAACGGGAAATAAGGCCAGGGCAACAACTGGATCTGCGGCTTCCCTCCCACCGAGCCGATCACAGAGGGTATCTTATCGCATTGCAGGTCCTGCACGAGGTCCTGGTTGATCCTCACGCCATATTTGAAAAGCTGGTCTTCAAGGTTCAGGGCCATATCAAAAGCAATGAACTGGCCTTCGCTGCGCTGAAGACTGTCGAGGCTTGCGTAAAGATTATCGATCATCCATATCAGCTTTCCACCGTGCATGACATACTGATCGATCTTCAGTTTCTGTGCATCGTTGAACCGCTGTACGGGTTTGACTATGAGAATGGCTTTGAAAAAAGCAGGTATCACCTGCACACTGTCTACAGGAAGTATCCGGAATGCATAATTGGGTCTCAGGGTTTTTTCAATCAGGTCGTACACCCTGTAGTCCAGCGGCTCACCGTTTCCGGCCAGGTAACCGATCAGGGGAACAGTATCCTGCCTGATCTTGTTGATACTGCCTGCCAGTTTATATTCCAGGAGTGCTTCTGCATTGTTCAGCGAACTCAGGCCGGCCTGAAAATTCTGCCCCTGCAGAAAATCCACACCTATCGTTCTGTCTTTATACCTGATCACAGCCCCCGGATATACCAGCTGCTGTTCCTCACCTTCACCTGCTTTCGTTTGTGCTTTAACGTTAGTAGCATTTATGCCCAGCGAACGCAGTGAATCTATGAGTGAAACTTTGAGTGAATCGTCTAACCCGCTGCCAGGATGTTCAAACCTGTACCTGAGCCTGTTGCCGGAGATGGACCTGAACTCCTCCAGCAGGTCTGCCGTACTGCCCGCCAGCTTTTTAAATCCGGCAGGTAGATCCCCGTCTAGGAGCACGGTCACGTCCACGTCACCGTCGAGCTTTTCAAGCATTTTTCGTGTAGCGCCGGATACTGTATACCTTTTCTCGGCAGTCAGGTCAGTACGGTAATGTATAAACGAAAAAAGCCAGTTGATGAGAACAAGCAATATGAAAACAACCAGCCATCCGTATTTTGATTTTGTCAGACGATCGATCATGTTATCAGCGTTTCACAAGGTTTCGGGCAGTAAGGAAAATAAAGAACAGGATCACGGTGATGAAATAAACGATATCGCGGGAATCGATCACGCCACGGGATATACTTTTATAGTGATGGTCGATGCCGAGCATTTCGATATAATAATCCGCACCTGCCTGAAAGGCCGGTATCCTGCTGATGGCCTCAAAAGCGCTGTATACCATGAAGCACGCAAACGCACTGAGCAGAAAAGCTACCACTGCATTATTGGTGAAACTGCTGCAACAGATCCCGATGGCGGTAAAAACAGCGGCGAGAAAAAACAGGCCCACATAAGAACCCGTTATGCCCCCGGTATCCACTCCTTCCGTGGAAAGCCGGCTTAATGTATACACATAAATAAGGGTGGGCAGGATGGCGATCATGGCAATGATCAGTGATGCCAGGTATTTCCCGGAAATGATCTGTGCCCTGGTGAGCGGCTTGGTTTGAAGGATCTCAAAAGTACCTCCTTTGAATTCTTCCGAGAAACTCCTCATGGTGATGGCCGGGATCAACAAAAGCAGGATCCATGGAGCTGTACTGAAAAATGTGTCCAGGCTGGCATAGCCTGCATCAAAAATGTTGGAGTCCGGAAAAACAAAAAGAAATAATCCATTCAGTACCAGGAACACCAGGATCGCTATATATCCGGTCAAACTGCTGAAAAACTGCCTGAGTTCTTTCTTACAAATAGACCACATAAGTAAAATAAAATGCAAGAATACGTTTTTATCGTTAAAGCCCCGTTGTGGCCGCCGTTTATCAACAGAGCCAGCACAGGAAAAAACAGCATAATGCGCGTGTTCAACACATGGAATGCCCCCGGCCCTGTAGCTAAATTGCCATAAAGATCATATGTGGAAGTTGATATTGTGGCTGCTGATCTGTACAGTCGACCTGCAGGCCCAGAAATTCTGGGATGGCGGCGCCGGCACCAATGCATGGAATGACGCATTGAATTGGTATCCTGACGGCATTCCGGGCAGCGAGGACGAGGTCATCCTGGACCATCAATGGATTGACAGGGATTATCTTGTTGAGCTGCCCTCAGGCCTGCAAACCACCCAGGTAAAAACCATTCGGATCGCACCTTCCTCCGGCAACATCATTTTGATGCTTCCCCCGGGGAATACCGCCATTCCGGGTTTGTTGCTCACTTCCACTGGCAATGGCATGATCATCGAAAACGGTGGCATTTTTATCAATGGTTCAGGAGCCGGTTCGGGAAGCCCGTTCCAACTGGCTGGCAAATTAAAGATCAACAACGGTGGCAGGTACATACATAGAACACCAAGAGGAAATGCTGAACTCATCGATAAACTGAATAATGAGCCGGGTACTGAGAAGGGAATATTTGAATTTGACGTCCCCGGTACAACAGGATATACGGTGTCCCTGACAGGCAATACATTTGGCAGCCTTTACTTCAAGGCCCTTTCAGCAGGCGGAAATAAATCGTATAGCGGCAGCGGCGCATCCAATGTATTGGTCCGGGGCGACCTGACCATTGAAGCAGGGGCTTCGGTCACTTCCACGCTAACGTCTGATATCGTACTGCACGGAAGCCTGTCCGTCCAGGGTAAACTGAATCTCCATCCTGTTACAGCAGGCACCTCGGGAAGAAGCTTTGTGTTCGCAGGCAGGGATGTTTTTTTCCGGGGTTCCGGCACGCTGTCCATGAATGCGTTTTTCCGCAATATCCTGGTAGCTAAAAATGCTTCGCTGGCCCTGGAAACTCCCTGCATGTTAAACTACACGCCTAATACCTTCCTTTGCCAGGGAACAATTAATTGTGGTCAATCCTATGTAGGTGGTCCGGGGTCCTTTCTGTTATCCGACTCTGCTTCCATCATCGCAGGGGCCGATTCAGGTATCTGGTCAACAGCTGATAAAGGAAATATCAGAACGGCATTCAGGAATTTCTCCGTTCATGCCAGCTATCAATATGCCGGCAATTCTTCCCAGCTAACGGGCGACGGAATCCCCGACACGGTGGCCGGCCTTACTGTTAACAATTCTACGTCGCTGGTCCTTACAAAACCGGTTGTTGTCACGGATACTCTTCATCTGTTGAGCGGCGTGCTGATTTCCGGATCGTCAAACCTACTTACCCTGCGGGGAGCATCTGTCAGAAGCCCAATCAGCATGTATTCAGAATCGAATGGAGGCTGGGAAAAAAGTTATGTGGATGGTGCTATCAAAATACTTACCTCGGATAGTTCATGGCATGCCATTCCCTCTGGAACGGGGAATACCCATGTACCCCTTAAACTTAAACCCATGGATATATCAGCTAATGAAATAATGGTAAGATATATCGCTGGCCCGCATCCAGTGAAAGACCTTCTCCCCTCCCTGGACAGGGTCAGTGCCAAAGGTTATTTTGAGCTCAGTCCAAAGCATGCTTCAACATGGCAACTGGCTATGAGTTACCGCCCCGAGGATACCTCATCTACGGGTGAACTCATGACGCCAGCCATCCTGGTCGATGTAAATGGTCAGTGGAAATGGGGTGGA
>JAHEFC010000291.1 GCA_024640385.1 Sphingobacteriales bacterium | reverse complement strand
ATTCAGAACGGAGTTCTCGAAACTGTTGCTGAACTGACAAAAGAAGGGGTGGCCATATAAACGGAGAAAGATGAAAAAGTTTTTAGACGATAATTTCCTGTTGACAAATGCTACGGCTGAAATGCTGTATCATCAGTATGCGAAAGACGTTCCCATTATTGACTATCACAACCATCTCCCCCCGGCTGATATTGCAGGTGATACCAGTTTTGAGAATATTACAAGGGTCTGGCTGAATGGCGATCATTATAAATGGAGGGCCATGCGTACCAATGGTGTGGATGAAAGCTATATCACCGGCGACAAGTCAGACTGGGAAAAGTTCATGGCCTGGTCTGAGACCGTGCCATATACATTACGTAATCCATTATATCACTGGACCCATCTTGAACTGAAAAGATATTTTGGCATCGATACCATACTGAATGGGAATACGGCAAAAGAAGTTTACGAGCAGTCATCTTCCATGTTGAGATCAGAAGGGTATAGTGCCAGGGGCTTGCTGGAAAGAATGAATGTAAGAGTTCTTTGTACCACTGACGATCCTATAGACGATCTTGAATATCATAAACAAATAAAGAAGGAGGACTGGAAAGTAAAAGTATTCCCTGCGTTCCGCCCTGATAAGGCAATGAATGTGGATGATGTGAATACATTCAACAATTATCTCTCTTCCCTGGAATCGGCTTCAGATATCAGCATCAGTACTTATAACGATTATCTGGCAGCACTGAAAAAGCGCCATGATTATTTCGCAGCTAATGATTGCAGGGTAACCGATCATGGTATTGAAGCGATATATGCGGAGGACTATACTGCAACTGAGATCGCCGGCATATTTGCAAAGATCAGGTCGGGTGGAAAACTTAGTGTGGAGGAAAACAGGAAATTCAAGTCAGCCATGCTGGTCACATTTGCGGAGTGGGATTGGGAAAGAGGATTCATACAGCAATACCACCTTGGGGCATTGCGAAATAACAACAGCAGGATGATGAAGCATCTTGGTGTTGATACCGGTTGGGATAGTATCGGTGATTTCCCGCAGGCCAGGGCCCTGTCGAAGTTCCTGGACAGGATGGATGGGGGGAATACACTCGCAAAAACAGTCATCTATAATCTGAATCCATCCGACAATGAACTGTTTGCAACCATGGCTGGTAATTTTAATGATGGCAGTATCGCCGGCAAGATCCAATGGGGATCATCGTGGTGGTTCCTGGATCAGAAAGACGGAATTATTGATCAATTGAACACCCTGAGTAATATGGGCTTGCTGAGCAGGTTCATTGGCATGCTTACTGACAGCAGAAGTTTTCTGTCGTTTCCCCGCCATGAATATTTCCGGAGGATACTCTGTGATCTCTTCGGACGCGAGATTGAAGCCGGAGAAATGCCTGATGATATTGAGTGGGTTGGGCAGATGATCCGGGACATCTGTTACAACAATGCGAAGAATTACTTTTCCTGGCAGCATATTGATGATGCGGTATCTTCAACAGTAAATGTATAGTTATGGAAATACGTTTTCAGAACAGCCCGAAAGAAACGATGGAGATGAATACCTCGCAACTCCGCGATACTTTTCTGATGCAGGGACTGATGTTGGAAGACAAAGTGAAATTGGTTTATTCCCATTATGACCGGGTGATCGTTGGGGGTGCTGTTCCGGTAAAGAGAGCGCTGAAGCTGCCTAACCATGATGAACTGAAGGCTGAATATTTCCTGGAGAGAAGGGAGATCGGTATTATTAATGTGGGTGCTGACGGTGTGGTGATCGCTGATGGCAAGGAGTTCGCATTAAGCAAGCTGGACTGCGTTTACCTGGGTAAGGGGACAAAAGATGTGGAGTTCAGGAGCAGCAGCAAAAAAGATCCTGCCATGTTTTACCTGATGTCTGCGCCTGCGCATCAGAAATACCCGAACAAACTGATGAAGAAGGACAAGGCTGCACCGGTGAACATGGGCGATCCTTCCACTTCCAATGTGAGAACCATTTATAAATATATTCATCTTGACGGATTGAAAAGCTGCCAGCTGGTGATGGGACTAACGGTGTTGAGTAGTGGCAGTGTATGGAATTCTGTTCCTCCGCATACCCATACGAGGCGCATGGAAGTGTATTTCTATTTTGATGTTCCGGATCAGCACAGGGTATTTCATTTTATGGGTCAGCCCCAGGAAACCCGCCATATTATTGTTACCAATCACGACGCGGTGGTTTCGCCACCATGGTCCATGCATTTTGGCTGCGGGACATCCAACTATGGATTCATTTGGGGGATGGCTGGAGAAAACCAGGTATTTACTGATATGGATCCCGTCCCTGTGGCAACCATTCAATAAGCCGCTTAAATAAAATAGTATGACGATGCAAGCCATTGGGAAGTACAGGTGGACAATCTGTGCGCTGCTGTTTTTTGCCACCACAATCAATTACCTGGACAGACAGGTGCTGAGTTTGCTGCAACCATATCTTGCCGAGACATTTCATTGGACCAATACGGATTACGCCAATATCACGGCGGTATTTCAGTTTGTTTATGCTTTTTCGATGTTGTTTGCCGGGAGGGTGATCGACATGCTTGGCACCAAGCGTGGTTATGCATTGGCGATTGTGGTATGGTCAATAGCTGCGGCTGTGCATGCACTGGCCATACCTATTGGCGAAGGTATTGTTGCCATTTTGGGCTGGACGGGTATTGTTGGATTTTCAGTTTCTGTATTGGGCTTTATGTTTTCCCGTGCCATTTTAGCTGTTGGTGAGGCGGGGAATTTTCCTGCTGCCATCAAGGCCACTGCAGAATATTTTCCCAAGAAAGAGAGGTCGTTAGCTACGGGCATATTCAATTCAGGTGCTAATGTGGGGGCCATACTTGCGCCTTTAACTGTACCCCTGATCAGGCTGAACTGGGGTTGGGAAGCCGCTTTCATTATCATGGGTATGATTGGCCTGGTGTGGCTGATCTTTTGGATCTTGCTCTATGAAAAGCCCGCGAAGCAGAAAAAACTGTCAAAAGCTGAGTTTGAATACATCCATAGCGGGGAAGAAGAAGACCTCCAAGGTCCCTACCTCCAAGGTACCGACCTTGGAGGTAGGGACCTTGGAGGTAGGGTCAAATGGTTTCAACTGTTGGGCTATAGACAGACCTGGGCTTTTTCCATAGGTAAGTTTATGACCGACGGGGTGTGGTGGTTTTTCCTGTTCTGGTTGCCGGCCTACCTGAAAGTGAAATATGGTATCGTAGATACGGCAGTTATGTTACCGCTGGCGGTATTGTATACCATGGCCATGGCAGGGAGTATTTTTGGCGGGTGGTTTCCCATGTATTTCATCAACAAGGGACATAAGGTATATGACGGCCGGATGAAGGCCATGTTCGTGATCGCATTGTTCCCGTTGGTGGTGTTGGCTGCCCAGCCATTGGGCGATATTAGTTTCTGGATCCCTGTTTTACTGATCGGTATCGGCGCATCTGCACACCAGGCCTGGTCGGCCAACATATTCACTACCGTTTCCGATATGTTCCCCAAGAAAGCAGTAGGGTCTATTGTTGGCATCGGGGGCATGGCAGGAGGATTGGGTGGTGTGGTGCTTTCAAAACTTGGTGGCGCATTGTTTGATCATTACAAAGGGCTGGGCCATATTGAAACCGGTTACACTATTATGTTTACTATATGTGCTGTTGCCTATCTTTTGGCATGGATGATCATGAAAGCCCTGGTACCCAGTTATAAACCAATCTCTATTTAACATAACCCTCTACCTCCAAGGTCCCTACCTCCAAGGTCCCTACCTTGGAGGTGGGGACCTTGGAGGTAGAGGGGGGCGCCTTTCGTAACAATTACTACGTTCAAACGTATAAACTGATATATTTTTAATGTTTGGATGTAGCCATGAAGAATATCTCCCTCAAGTCAGTATATCTCTCTATCGTAATTGTATTTATTGCCTCGTTTAACCTCGCCGCCCAGGAAAGCCTGATCAAGGGCCGGGTGCTGGACAGCCTGTCCCGTAAGCCGGTTTCATTCGCCAGCGTGGTGTCTGCCAGCCAGGGCCGGGGTACCAACGCCAATGTGGACGGGTATTTCAGCTTTACGATCAAAAAGCCGGGGGAAAAACTTTCGGTAAGCAGTATCGGCTATAGCAAAATAAGCTGGCAGGCCAGGGAAGGCCTTAACGAGATCCTGCTTTCGCCGGCCAGTACCAATATGCAGGCCATCGTGATCAAACCCAATGACGATCAGGATCCATTTGCACTCAGCATTATCCGCAAAGCCATAGACAATCGTAAGAACAATGATCCTGAAGAGCTGGGCAGTTTTTCATATACCTCTTACAGCAAAGGAATTGTAGATACGCTGAAAGATGCCAGGGCCAGGAAACTGCCCGGCAAGATCGTTACGCCAGACGCCAATAAAGATACCGGCCGCTACCAGTTCATGGTGGAATCAGTATTTGAACACAAATACAAAAAGCCCGGCCTTCATAATAACCGCATGACGGCCCAAAGGGTATCGGGTCTGGGTAATCCTTATATCATCGGCCTCATCACCCAGATACAGTATTTCTCATTCTATAAAGACGACTTCAATGTCCTCAGGTCACAATATCATAATCCCGTATCGGCGAAATATTACAAAAGCTATGTATTCGCGCTGGCAGATTCCATCCGCGGCAGTGATGATAAGCTGACCTATATTATTTCTTTCCGCCCAAGATATAAAAGCATGGGCCTGAGTTTATTGAAAGGCCAGGTGCATATCCACGAGTCTGATTTTGCCATTGTGAATGTTGAGGCATCGGCATATTATTCTTCCAGTACCAGCTCTATCACCTTCAAGCAAAACTATGAGCCCGTGGATGGACACTGGTTTCCCAAGCAGCTGCAGACCCAGCTGATGTTATTGCCGGGTGAAGATGAAGATGATAAGAAAGAAGAAGATAATGCCGCTGTAAAATTCAATGTGACCAGTTATCTGAAAGAAGTAAAACTGAACCCGGAACTAAAACGTTCCGTTTTTTCAAATTACGAAATAACCATTGACGAAAATTCAGGAAAACGGACTGACCGATATTGGGATGAAAAAAGAGAGATGCCGCTGGACAACAGTGAGAAAAGAACTTTTACCTACCTGGATAGTGTGATCAGCAGGGATACAGGTTTCAGGAAAATGGAGCGTCGTGCTGATGTGCTCGGCTACCTTATCAGCGGAAAAATCCCGGTGGGAAACATCAACATTGAACTTCGCGACATTATTAAACTGAACGATTTTGAAACTATAAGATTGGGCGTGGGACTAAGCACCAATGAGCGTTTTTCAGAGTATCATAAAATAGGTGCATCATTCGGCTATGGTTTCCGCGACAATGCATGGAAATACGGTGGGTTTTATGAATACAAACCTTCCCGGGACAATGATCTTACATTGGGTCTGTCTTATAAGAAAG
>JAHEFC010000290.1 GCA_024640385.1 Sphingobacteriales bacterium | reverse complement strand
GCTTGCTGCAAAGAAATTCAGTGCAGACAGTATCATCATTTTCGGAAAATCAATGGGATCAGGTCTGGCTACCTATCTTGCTTCCAATGTGGCCTGCAAAAGAGTGATCCTGGAAACGCCTTACTACAGCCTCAGCTCGGTGGCCCAGCATTTCTTCCCCATTTATCCTATGGAACAAATGACCAGGGTAAAGATCCCATCCTGGGAATACCTGAAACAGGTGACCGAACCCGTAACCATCTTCCATGGCACCGATGATATGATCGTTCCCTATTCCAATGCTCAGAAGCTGATCCCCTATCTTAAACCTACCGATGAATTCATCACCATCAAGGGAGGATCGCATAACAACCTCCGAAACTTCCCGGTTTTCACATCAACCATTGATTCTTTGTTAAAATTGTAAAAATATCTTGTCTATATGTAAAGTTTGTTTTACTTTTAGTCCATAAAACTTTACATATGAAATCGACATTATTGTTACCGAACAAATACAAATGGATTGGCATCATCCTGCTGATACCCTCGCTTGTACTGGGGGCTTTTTACAGGTTTGCAAATTTCGAATTCGATTTTCTCGAGATCGAAAAGAGTCAGAAGGAGTTCCTTGATAAGCATTTCAACCTGACCGACGAGCTGGCTCTGACAGGCATTATTGTAGCCCTGCTATTCATCGCCTTTGCAAGAGAAAAGCAGGAAGATGAGTACATCAACACCATCCGGCTGGAATCACTCCAATGGGCTGTACTCATCAATTATATTTTACTCCTGGTGGCAACCTGGCTGATCCATGGCTTCGCATATATTGATGTGATGATGTACAATATGCTCACCGTGCTGATCATTTTCATCATAAGGTTCCATGTAGTGTTAAGGAAAAACAGGATCACCAACCCCGAATGAAACCATGAAAAACACAATCAGGGTGGAAAGAGCCATCCATAATATCACCCAGCAGCAATTGGCCGAGCAGATCGGCGTTTCAAGGCAAACCATCAACGCTATGGAAAGTAATAAATACGTCCCATCAACAGTGCTTGCGCTGAAGATCGCAAAACTGTTCGGCAAGAACGTGGAGGAAATCTTTTTGCTGGAAGAGGAAGACTGATGTGAGGCGAGAGGCGAAAGGCGTGAGGCGAGAGGCGAAAGGCGAAAGGCGAGAGGCGAAAGGCGTGAGGCGAGGGCAGCGACTCAGCCTTTCTCTTTCAATGTTACTTTATTCCTGGTCACGGTCAACTGGTAAACAGCACCGGTTTTCAGGGCATAATTCTCGGTTTCGTGGCTGACGGGAAAATCGTAGCAGATGGGAAATTTATACTCCTTCACTAAATCATGTATGATCTCGTCTGCCGTTTTCCCGAAGGGGATGTCCGTATCCTTCACATCCGAGAATTTTCCAAGCACCAATCCTGCCAGTTGGTCAAGTTTGCCGCTTCGCTTCAACTGGTATAACATCCGGTCAATATTATACAGGTATTCGCCAACATCTTCAAGGAACAGGATCTTTCCCCTGGTGTCAAAATCGGAACTAGTACCCACCAGGTGAGTTACCAGTGCCAGATTCCCTCCCACCAGCACCCCACTTGCCTTGCCGGGATGATTGAAAGGATGGCAGGATGCCGCATAATTTCCTTTTTTCCCCTGCAACGCATGCCTTAAAGACAGCACATAGTCATTTCTGTATCCCCCGTCATTAAATGCATTGGCCATGGGGGCGTGTAAAGAAGCGATGCGATAACGTGAAAAAAGATGGGCATGCAGGATGGTAATATCACTGAACCCTATGATCCATTTGGGATGTTTACGGAACCGGGAAAAATCCAGCTGCTCAATGATGCGGCCGGTTCCGTACCCGCCCCTGCCACATAAAATGGCATGCACCCCCGGATCGTCCATCATCACCTGAAGATCGTGTAACCTCTCCTCATCGGTACCCGAGAAATAATGGAACTGGTGGCCCACGGTAGCACCTAGTTTTACCCTATACCCCCAATCGCTCTCTATTACCCTGATGGCAGTTGCCAGTTTTTTGGCAGGCATATACCCGGCAGGACAAACTATACCTATAATGTCGCCTTTTTTCAGATAAGGTGGAATGATGATAGGCTTCAAGGACTATTTTTATTGAAAGATAATGATATGACGTGAATCATTAGCAGAAGCAACCGACATCAATGCCTGTGAATTGGCGAATATCCAATTTTGCTCAACAAGTTGCTGGTTGCATCAATTCTGCAACCTGCAACCTGCAACCTGCACCTGCAACCTGCAACCTGCCACCTGCAACCTGAATATATGATCTATCCATCCATACAACCAATAACGGCCCTCTCGGACAAATTGGGCTTAAGCGCAGACCAAGTCACCACCTATGGTAAGTACAAAGCCAAGATCAGTTTGCCTGGTTTTGACGAAAAAAAGATCAGATCGTCCAAACTGGTCCTGGTCACTTCCATCACACCCACCAAAGCCGGTAATGGTAAAACCACAACTTCTATCGGACTTGCCGATGCCATGCAAAGGTTTGGTAAAAATGTGATGCTTGCACTTCGAGAGCCCTCACTGGGCCCCGTATTTGGCATGAAGGGCGGTGCTACTGGAGCCGGACGTTCCCAGCTGGTTCCGGCAGATGAGATCAATATGCATTTCACTGGCGATTTCCATGCGATATCCGCCGCCAACAATACATTAGCAGCCTTGCTGGACAACTACAATTACTACCGTCAAGGCACACCTGAAGAACTCAAGGAAATCTATTGGAGAAGGGTCATGGATGTGAACGACCGTTCCTTGCGCTATATCATCACCGGTCTTCATGGAGGCAAGAACGGTATTCCTGCTGAAACCGGGTTTGATATCACACCGGCCTCCGAACTCATGGCCATCCTTTGCCTTGCCAAAGACCAGGAAGACCTGAGAACCAGGATCGACAATATCCTCTTAGCCACCACTGCCGCAAAAAAATCATTTCGGGTATCAGATCTGGGGGTTGGCGGTGCCATACATGCCCTGCTGAAAGATGCATTACATCCAAACCTCGTGCAGACTTTGGAAGGAACACCGGCACTGGTTCATGGCGGGCCTTTTGCAAACATTGCGCATGGCTGCAACTCAGTTATGGCTACCAAATATGCCATGAACCTGTCCGATTATGTGATCACGGAAGCAGGTTTCGGTTCAGACCTTGGTGCAGAAAAATTCTTCAACATCAAATGCAGGGTTGCAGGGATCACTCCTGCATTGAGTGTGCTGGTGGTCACCACACAGTCGTTAAAACTTCATGGTGAAGTCCCATATACAAAGATCAGCAGTGCGGATCCCGAAGGGATCGTGAAGGGTATGCGCAACCTGGAAAGACACTTACACATTCTCAGGACTTTTGACCAGCAGGTTCTGGTAGTATTGAACCGGTTTGATTTTGATACAGATGAAGAACTTCAGCTCATCAGGAATTGGTGCGAACAACGAAATGTTCCCTATGCGGTCAACAATGCTTACAAAAACGGTGGTGAAGGCGCCCTTGAAGCGGCTGAAAAGATAGTGGAACTGACTGCCACCAAACCTGAACACATCTCCCACACCTATGAGATCAATGACCCCATTGAGGCCAAGATCAGGAAGGTAGCCCTGGGCATTTACGGCGCTGATGATATCATCCTGGAAAAAAAGGCCAGGCTTAAACTGAAAGAGATCACCAATATGGGATACCAGCAATATCCTGTTTGTATAGCAAAAACGCAGTATTCATTTACCGATACGCCTGAAGACATACATCGTTACAAGAATTTCACCATCACCGTCGACGACCTGATCATCAATTCAGGAGCCGGCTTTATAGTGGCGGTTTGCGGAGAGATGATGAGGATGCCAGGGTTGCCGGAGAAGCCAGCAGCACTTGCATTCTAGGCGAGAAGCGTAGGGCGTTAGGCGATAGGAAATCTCTCACCTCTCGCCTCTCACCTCTCGCCTAACTTCCTACCCCGATAGTTCAACTGAATCCTTCCGCACCGTAAGCACATGATGTGCCCCGTGCCTCAGCGCATAATTTTCTTTCTGGTGCCCTATGGGGAATCCAAAACAAACGGGATATTTATATTCTGCAACTTTGCCCATCACCACCTCGTATAAGCTCCGGCCGAACTCCTCGCCGGGGTCATCAGTTTTGATCTTGTTGAATCCACCGATCACCAGCCCTTTTAATTTGCTGAGTTTACCAGCCCTTTTTAAAGTCATCAACATCCTGTCCAGGCTGTACATGTATTCACCTACTTCTTCCAGGAATAAAATGCGTCCATCAGTATTCAGCTCAGACTTCGTCCCCATCATACTGATAATGATCGAGAGATTTCCTCCTACCAATAAACCCTCGCCGATACCCGTCCTGTTGTTTTCATCAGGCAGTGCGGTATACTTCATCTTTGTTCCATCCAGGGCCCTTTTGACAGACAGAATACTCTCCTGTACAACAGGTTCTGCAGCAGCCCAGTCTTTAGGGAAACTGTTGCACATCTTTGAGTGAATGGAAGCCACATTACAGTTACGCAGCAGGTGGAGATGGAGGGCAGTAATATCTGAAAATCCGATCACCCATTTGGGTTGCCTGAGAAATCGCGAGAAATTCAACTGATCAAGGATCCGGTTCACACCATATCCTCCCCTGGCACACATGATCGCCTTGACCGTATGATCGTCCAGTAAAAGCTGGAGATCCATCAGCCTCTCTTCGTCCGTGCCGCCAAATGTGAAATCTCGCTTGCCAATGGTATTGCCAACCCTCACTACCAATCCCCACTGCTCCAGCATTTGCTTCGCAGGCTGTATATCTTCCAGTGTAATATACCCGGCGGGCGAGGTGATCGCGATCTTGTCGCCAGGTTTGAGAAATGGAGGAACAGTTACCACATGAGATGACTCTTCCAACCCTGAATTGGCCGCAGCACCCAGTGCGGGAAAAATGGAAAGAAACTCTTTACGCTTCATCGGCAATCAGCAATTGAAGCAGTAATTTACAATCCTTACCTGAATCTGAATGCATAACTCAGCATAAGCTGGATACTCGTGGCAATTACAGTGCCGGTTTGCCTGTTGCCCTGCAGGTAATTATCTTCTGTTGGATCATCAAAACTATAGGGTTGTGTGGCATCGGTCTTCCTGGCAAAACTATACCTCATGCCAATCACCCAGTCACTGTTACCGAAAGATCTTTGCTTGCCTATGGCAAGATGATAGTTATCCCAGTTCTTGATGGTGAGGTAATGCCCTTTTACACTTTTATCGATATCTGCAAAATGCTTATCTGTGTGAAAGGAAAAAAGCCAGTGTTTATTCCCTTCATGATTCCAATCCACTCCCAATGACGCGTTGACCACGGTCTGATTACCTGCCAGCACCCGCATGAAAGAAGGGTCAGTTCCGATATTGTTGGGCGGCTGGGCATAATCTGCTCCTCCGG
>JAHEFC010000036.1 GCA_024640385.1 Sphingobacteriales bacterium | reverse complement strand
TATTACATACCCGGAGATGCCGATGCATGGCTGAATGAGAAATACCGCAAATTTATATTCGACAGGGGTTATAGCCTGATGATGAACGTGATCGGTGAAAAAGCGGCGAATCTCAATATGGTGGATACAGCAGGCAAGAAAAGAACCCTTTATGAAGTGAATTCGCCCTATACCGTGGTCTGCTTCTGGGACCCCACCTGCAGCCACTGCCAGGTGGAAGTACCCAAACTGGACTCGTTGTATAAGAACAAATGGAAGGCCAAAGGCGTCCAACTGTTCGGGGTGATGACGGACGGAGGTTTCGAAAAATGGAAAGCTTATATCAGGGAACACAATTTGAATAACTGGATACACGTTTATCAAACGCAGGAATTGAAAGACAATGAGTTGAAGAGTGGCCAGCCGGGATTCCGCCAGTTATATGACGTGTACCAGACACCCATGCTGTATCTGCTGGATAAAGACAAAAAGATACTTGCCAAGAAACTCAATTATGAACAGCTTAATGAATTCCTCGACCACAAATTCGAAGCAACCAGTCCGAAATAGAACCATAAAAGCATTATTAAGTATCATGGCCCTGGCCATGGTCAGTTTGGCCCAGGCTCAGCCCCTCTTCACTTACGGAAGCAAACAGGTTTCTAAAAATGAATTCAAAAGGGCATATCTCAAAAACAACGATACTTCCACAAGCAATAAAGCCGCCGATATCAGGAACTACCTGGAATTATATACCAGGTTCAAATTGAAAGTCCAGGCTGCTTACGACCTTAAACTGGACACCCTGCTCAAACAACAGGAAGAAGTGATGAATTTCAGGCAGCAGATCGAAGAACCATTTCTCCGTGACAATGCAATGATGAAAAAACTGGTGGATGAAGCCGAAGAAAGAGGAATGAAGGACATCAGGCTTTCCCATATTTTCATCCCATTCAAAAAAGAATTTGTTGTCAACCCCTATGGATTGACGCCGGCAACCGATAAAGACTCAGCTGAAGCGAAAAACAGGATCTACGAGGCTTATGAAAAACTGAAAAAAGGGGATGATTTCGGTTCTGTTGCCACTGCATACTCTCTGGACCCTTCTGTCCAGAAAAACAAAGGGGATCTTGGATTTGTTACCGTTTTCAGTCTTCCCTACTCACTTGAAACTATCGGTTATACATTGCCGTTAAACGGATATTCTGAACCCTTCCGGTCCGATGCAGGCTGGCATATACTCAAAAAAACTGCGGAGAGACCGGCTGCCGGTAAGGTGCTGGCCCGGCAGATACTGATCGGGGTGGACAGGAACGGCAGTGCGGAAGACAAACAAAAAGCTTCGGCAATGGCAGACTCTATATATAAAGCCATTGTTGCCGGAGCTTCATTTGAAGACATGGCAAAAACCTTCAGCTACGATATTTCAGCTTCCCAGGGCGGCGAACTTCCGCTTATTGGTGTAGGTGATTATGAAGAGGCATTTGAAAAAGCGGTATTCGGGCTGCAGAAAAACGGCGATATCACGCCGCCATTTGAAACATCGATGGGATATCATATTGTAAAACGTGAAGGCCGGTTGAACTATAGCAACAGCAGCCAGACTCCAGAATACACCTGGAAATACATGGTGGAAAAAGACAAAAGGGGGCTGCTGCCTGTGAAGAGTTTCCAGAAACAGTGCGTAGCAAAAACCGGGATGAAGAAGAAGCCGGTAGATGAAAAAGAACTATTCCGCTATACCGACTCTTTTGTGGTGAACAATAAAAAGACCTATTCTGCAGCGATCAAAGAGAATACGGTATTGATCGAATTTCCCACAGAAAAAGTCACAGTCAACCAGTGGCTGGAATATGTAACTGTGAAAAGTCCTGAACGGAGCATCGTTGCCTATAAGAAATTCTACAACGATTTCTTCCTGGACATGAGCATGGCCTATTACCGCAGGAACCTGGAGAAATATGATCCTGAATTCAAGGCCCAATTCAATGAATTCATGGAAGGCAATATGCTGTTTGAGGTGATGGAGAGAAAAGTGTGGAACAGATCTTCATCTGATACTGCTGCGTTGAAAAAGCAATATCAGGCCAATAAAGCAAAATACACCTGGGCCAGCAGTGCCGATGCCATCTTCATGAATGCGCCGGATGAGGCAGTGGCCGGGCAGGCAAGAAAAACGCTGGTCGCTGATCCTTTAAACTGGAGAAAAATTGTGGAAACCACAGACGGCAAAGTCATGGCCGACAGCGGCCGGGTGGAATGGACGCAGATCCCGGGCAATACTGACCTTTTAAAAGACGGCTACACTACACCGTTAGCAGTAAATAAAGAAGACAATTCCGTCTCGTTCTACCATATTGTCAAATTATATCCCCAGGCGTCGCAAAAAAGTTTTGAAGATGCCAAAGGCCAGCTCATCAATGATTATCAGGCAGAGCTGGAAGAAAAATGGATTGCCGAACTGAAGAAAAAATATCCTGTAAAAGTTAATGCGAGTGTATTGGATCAAGTAATTAAGGAATTGACCAGGTAGAAGAGAGTCAGAGAGTCAATATGAAAGAGAGTCAGAATAAGAGGGGCTAACCCTCATATTCTGACTCTCTGTTGTTCCGACTCTCTGGCTATCTAATTAAAGTACCGCCAGCATCACATTCCTTATCACCTTAGGTTTGCCCAGTGTGTAATAATGCAGAACGGGGACGCCTTCGTTCTTCAGTTCTTTCGACTGTTCAACCAGCCATTCAGTTCCTACTTTCTCCACATCAGCATCAGTTTTGCATTTCATGATCTCAGCACTGAGCTCCGTAGGTATGTCTACGTGGAAAGTGCGGGGAATTACAGAAAGCTGTTTTTTGCTGGTGATGGGTTTTAGTCCGGGTATAATAGGCACATTGATCCCGGCTTCACGGCATTCCTGCACAAAGGAGAAGTATTTCTTATTGTCGAAAAACATCTGTGTAACAATATAATCAGCCCCAGTTTCCACTTTTGCTTTCAGGAAGCTCATATCTGTCTGAAGATTCGGTGCTTCAAAATGCTTTTCAGGATATCCTGCCACACCTATGCAGAAATGTGTTTTTGATCCATCCCTGATATCTTCTTCCAGGTAAATGCCGTGGTTGAGATTGTCCACCTGCCTGAGCAGGTCGATAGCATAGGCATGTCCATCCGGTTCCGGTTCGAAATTAGATTCATTTTTGTGAGCATCACCCCGGAGTACCAGCACATTGTCGATACCCAGGAAGTTCAGGTCGATCAGGGCATCTTCGGTTTCACGCTTCGAGAAACCGCCGCAGATCAGGTGGGGCACTGTATCGACTTTATAATGGTTCATGATCGCAGCACAGATAGCAACGGTACCCGGCCTTTTTCTTACTTCAACTTTCTCAAATGAACCATCTGCCTTTTTCTTGAACACCTGCTCACTCCTGTGATAGGTAACATTAATGAACGAAGGGTTGAATTCGATCAGCGGATCCAGATGATCGAAAATTGAATTGATGGACTTGCCTTTTAGAGGCGGCAGTATCTCAAAAGAAATCAGGGTATTCTTAGCCTGCTGGATATGATCGATTACTTTCATTAATAGGGGTTCGATTGTTAAATCGGGTGCAAAGTAAGTCACAAAACAGCTTTATAGCAAATCTGTTAAAGAGTGGGGTTTTATACCGGATCAGCCTCCGGTTCCGTATTTTTGAGCCAGTTTAAGCAAAAAATACCTTGGATCTAGTAATACATACCAAAGACCTGGTCAAACAATACCGCAACCGCGTAGTGGTGAATCATGTATCCATCGATGTCAAACAGGGCGAGATTGTGGGTCTGTTGGGCCCCAATGGTGCAGGCAAAACCACAACTTTTTATATGGTGGTGGGTTTGATCCAGCCGGATGAAGGGGAAGTGTACCTGAACGACACCCTGATCACCGGCCTCCCCATGTACAAAAGAGCCCAGATGGGCATAGGGTATCTGCCACAGGAAGCTTCGGTATTCAGAAAGCTGTCCGTGGAAGACAATATCATGGCTGTTCTGGAAATGACCAAATTGAGCAAAGCAGAACGAAAGGCTAAAACGGAAGACCTCCTGAACGAATTCAGGCTGACCCATGTCCGGAAGAATAACGGCGACTCACTCAGCGGGGGCGAAAGGCGGAGAACCGAGATAGCCCGGGCTTTGGCCGTGAATCCCAGTTTTATTTTGCTCGACGAGCCATTTGCGGGTGTAGACCCCATTGCGGTGGAAGACATCCAGACCGTGGTAGCCCGGTTGAAATATAAAAATATCGGCATCCTGATCACAGACCACAATGTGAATGAAACCCTCTCCATTTGCGACAGGGCCTACCTCCTGATCGAAGGAAAGATCTTCAAACATGGTACGGCAGAAGAACTGGCCGAAGACGAAGATGTGCGCCGCCTCTACCTTGGCCGCAATTTTGAGTTGAAGCGAAAAGACTATCTGCACGAAGAAGCGAGAATTGAAGCCAATAAATAGAGAGTCAACGAGGCAGAGAGCCAGAGAGCCAGAAAAGCAGCCTGTCGGGATTCTGCAACCTGTAACCTGCAACCTGCAACCTGAATTGCCTGGTTTCCAAACCTTTTCCTATTTTGTGAGTCATGAGAATCCTCAGTCCTGCTATTTCGCGGCTGGCCCGCATGCGCATGTGGCGCATCGAGGCCTGGATGCAAAATCCCATTGCAGCCCAGCGCGAGGTATTGCAAGACCTGGTCACATCAGCCCAATACACAGAATTCGGACGGAAATACGACTTCCCTTCCCTGTTTAACATCAGGGATTTCAAGAAAGCAGTGCCCATTCATGAGTACGAACAGATGAAGCCCTATATACAGCGGATCATGGATGGTGAACAGAACGTACTCTGGAATACACCTATCAACTGGTTTGCTAAAAGCAGCGGTACCACATCGGACAAATCCAAGTTCATTCCAGTCAGCAACGAAAGCCTGGAAGACAGTCATTACAAGGCAGCTAAAGATGTGCTGACCATGTATTATGAATTCAATCCATTCTCTGATCTGCTTACAGGAAAGGGCTTGGTGATCGGTGGCAGCCATACCGTTCATTCTATTAACGATGAAACGCATTATGGTGACCTTAGTGCGGTTTTGTTACAGAACTCTCCTTTCTATGGCAAGTGGATCAGAACTCCAGAGCTCAGTATTGCGCTGATGGATGAATGGGAAACCAAGATCGAGAAACTGGCCCGGCATACCATCCAGGAAAATGTGACCTCGATTTCAGGGGTACCCACCTGGACCATGGTATTATTCAGAAGGATACTTGAACTCACAGGTAAGGAGAATATCAGCCAGGTATGGCCCGGCCTGGAATTATACATCCATGGCGGAGTATCGTTTGTGCCTTACCGGGAGCATTTCGAAAAACTGATCGGCAGGCAGATCAATTACCTGGAAATGTATAATGCCAGCGAAGGATTTTTTGCCGCGCAAGACAGGCCCGACTCGGATGGCATGCTGCTCTTCCCGGACCATGGTATTTTCATGGAGTTCATGCCCATTGAAGAATATGGCAAAGATGACCCCCAGACCATTGGCCTGCAGGATGTGGAGATCGGGAAAAATTATGCGCTGGTGATCAGTTCAAACGGGGGTTTATGGAGATACTGCATCGGCGATACCATTCAATTCACCACACTGCATCCATTCCGTATCAAGGTCAGCGGCCGGCTCAAGCATTATATCAATGCATTCGGAGAAGAACTCATCATTGACAACACTGACAGGGCCATCAAAATAGCCTGCGAACAGACCGGTGCCATTGTGAACGACTACACGGCAGCACCTGTATATTTTGACACAACGGGCAATGGAGCCCATGAGTGGCTGGTAGAGTTTGAAAAGGAACCCGCCAGCCCCGAACATTTTATATACGAACTGGATACTGCACTAAAACAGCTCAACAGCGATTACGAAGCAAAAAGATATAAGGATATCGCCCTCCGGGCTCCGATATTACGCAGCATCCAAAAAGGCAGTTTTACAAACTGGCTGAAAGGCAAGGGCAAACTGGGAGGACAGCACAAAGTACCCAGGTTAAGCAACAACAGGACCTATATTGAAGAGATCCTGGGCACCCTGTCTGCCTGAATGATCCCTTAATTATCTATTTTGCAGGCTCAATAATATACCCATCCAATGAAATTATTAGAAGGTAAAGTTGCCATCGTAACCGGTGCTGCCCGCGGGATCGGAGAAGCTATTGCGGAAAAATTTGCCGGCCAGGGAGCCCATGTTGCATTTACATATGTCAGTGACAGCAGTGCAGAAAGAGCAAAAGCACTTGAAGAAAGGCTGATCGCAAAAGGCGTAAAAGCGAAAGCATACCAAAGCAATGCCGGGGATTTTGCCCAGTGCGAACAAATGGTCAACGATGTTGTAGCCAGTTTCGGAGCAATTGATATTTGTGTTAATAATGCCGGTATTTCTAAAGACAATCTGCTCTTAAGGGTAACCCCTGAGCAATGGGACGATGTAATGCAAACCAACCTGAAGAGCGTTTTTAATATGACCAAACTGGTGATGCGGCCGATGATGAAAGCAAAAAAAGGGTCTATCATCAACATGAGCTCCATTGTTGGCGTGCGTGGCAACGCAGGCCAAACCAGTTATTCAGCCAGCAAGGCCGGAATCATCGGATTCACAAAATCAGTTGCTCTTGAACTGGGAAGCAGGAATATCCGGTGCAATGCTATAGCACCTGGTTTTATCGAAACTGACATGACCCACTATCTGAAAGATGGTGATGCGGCAAAAGCATTTATGGACAAAATACCCCTGGGAAGATTTGGAACCGGCGAAGAAGTAGCCAATACTACACTATTTCTTGCCTCAGACCTGAGTTCATATATTACCGGCCAGGTGCTCAGTACCTGCGGAGGACTGAACATCTGATGTAAAATTTTGTTAAAGGGGAGCGGCTAATAAACATATAGGGGATATCTAAGCTTTTTTTGCAGAACGAATGCTCAAAAAAAAGATCATAGGCTTTTTTCTAATAATGGTATTCATGATACCTGTGATGCCCGTCATGGAAGTAGGCTTTCTTTTAGGACAGAACCAGTTAACTGAAGAGATTGCACACCATGCCGGGCCAGACAGCAAAGCCAGGCTGTACGAAACCGATCAGCATTCATTTATCTTCAATCTTTCGCAAACCTCTTTGTTCAGTTCTGATGAAAAATGGGAGAGCGATGAGAACGTCATCTCCCGCCAGGCTGATGATATACAAACTCCCCCTCCCAATATTTAAGGTCTTTCCCGCTGATTTTTTAACCAGTAAAAAGCCTTAAATGAAAAAATATTTAAAGACTGCAGGTTCCGATCTGCCGTCGGCCATTGTTGTATTATTAGTGGCACTACCGCTTTGTCTTGGTATTGCATTAGGTTCCCAGGCCCCTTTGTTCTCGGGCATCATCGCCGGTATTGTTGGCGGCATTGTGATCGGCACCCTTAGCGGCTCACACCTGAGTGTCAGCGGTCCCGCTGCAGGCCTCACCGTAATTGTAGCTTCAGCCATTTTAAAACTCCCCACTTTTGAAGCCTTCCTGCTTTCAGTAGTTATTGCTGGCGTACTCCAGTTATTGTTGGGCTTCCTGAAAGCTGGTATCCTGGGCGATTATGTTCCCAACTCCGTGATCAAAGGAATGCTTGCCGCCATTGGCATCATCCTGATCCTGAAACAGTTTCCGCACCTTGTGGGATATGACAAAGATTTTGTTGGAGACGAGAGTTTTGCAACCGGCGATGAAAATACCTTCACAGGCCTGTTTCATGCATTCAGTTATTTTTCCCAGGGCGCAGTGGTGATTGGAGGAATATCACTGCTTATCCTGATCTTCTGGGAACAGGGCTTTATGAAAAAACAAAAGCTGGTCAAATATATTCCAGGCCCCCTGGTAGTTGTTATTGTTGGCGTGTGGATCAATGAATTACTCAAGCAAAGCTATCCAGCCATCGCATTGGGCAATACGCACCTGGTAACCCTGCCAATTGCAGCCAATGCCCATGAGTTATGGAGTTTCGTACGCTTCCCGGACCTTCACCATATCAACAATCCCCTCGTCTGGTCTACTGCAGTGACCCTAGCCATTGTCGCCAGCCTGGAAACCCTGCTTGGAATTGAAGCGATCGATAAACTGGACATTTATAAAAGGGTGACACCTACAAACAGGGAATTGAAAGCGCAGGGCATGGGGAATATAGTATCGGGCATGCTGGGAGGTCTCCCGCTGACCTCAGTGATCGTAAGAAGTTCTGCAAACTTCTCTTCGGGGGCAAAAACCAAAATGTCCACCATTTACCACGGTATTATGTTATTTGTGTGCGTAGCTTTTATTCCTGCCGTATTGAATATGATACCCTTATCAGCACTTGCTGCCATACTGATCTTTACCGGATATAAACTGGCTAAAATTCCACTGATCAGGGAATTCTATAACAAAGGCTGGGATCAGTTTGTGCCATTTGTGGTGACCATTATAGCTATTCTTTTTACCGACCTGCTTATTGGGATCGTGATCGGATTGATTGTTGGCTTATTTTACATGGTCAGGAGCAATTTCCGGTCTTCTGTTCTTGTTGTTAACGATTCAAACAGATACCTTGTACGGCTAAGGAAAGATGTCTCTTTCCTGAACAAGCCGATCGTCAAAAGGAAACTGGAAGAAGTGCCTGAGAACAGTTATGTATTGATCGACGCCACAAGGGCTGACTTCATTGATAAAGATGTAATAGATGTAGTGAATGAATTCCTGCAACATGCAAATCTGAAAAATATCAGGGTTGAAGTAAAGAAAAGCCTTCATAAACCCATGCACCTCTTGTTCAACACCCCGAAAACTGTTGACGAACTGACATTAGAACCAGCTTAAAAATTCACTGATGAAAGCATACGAACGTTTACTACTTGAAAACAAAGCCTGGGCAGCAGAAAAGGTGCTGGACGACCCGGAGTTTTTTTCCAGGCTCTCTCATCTTCAAACTCCTGAATTCCTCTGGATCGGATGCTCAGACAGCCGCGTACCTGCCAACGAGATCACAGGCACCCAGCCGGGTGAGATCTTCGTGCATCGCAATATTGCCAATATGGTTGTGCATACGGACCTGAACCTGCTTGCAGTGCTTCAGTATGCTGTGGATGTGTTGAAAGTGAAGCATATCATTGTTTGCGGCCATTACGGTTGCGGAGGTGTAAAGGCTGCACTTACACAGCATTCTTACGGCATCATAAATAAATGGCTGAGAAATATCAAGGATGTTTACCGCATTCACAGGGAAGAGATCGATTCGCTGAAAATTGATGATGAGCGCGTAGACAGGCTGATCGAATTGAATGTACAGGAGCAGGTGATGAACCTGGCAAAAACCTCCATCGTGCAGAAATCATGGAAGAACAATCACTATCCGCATTTGCACGGATGGGTATACAGCATCGAAAACGGTATTATCAAGTCCATTTTCGAAATGGAAGCCGGGACCCATCTTGATCCGATCTATGAGTTTGATGATCTATAGATAAGAGAGAAAGAGAGAAAGAATTCCATGTTCTGGCTCTCTTACTCTCTTTCTCTCTTCCTCTCTACTTTACGTATTCATTAAACCTAAGCACCAGCTTCCCGCTGATGCCTGCACGCTCGGGAAGAAGTTGTTCCCAGTGTTCCGTTCCCTGCCAGAACATTTTCTTCATTTCCCTCATCGCGTCCGGATTGGATTGCAACAGCGTTTGTGCAAGATTTTCAACCGCGAGATCAAGCTCTTGTGTATCGGGAAATAATTCTGCAAATAATCCATGCGTTTTTGCCCAAGCTGCCGATTTCCATTCGGTGGCCTGGATGGCAAGCTGTGAGAATGCAGATAAACCGATCTTTCTTTCAACAGCGGGACCAACTACAAAGGGACCGATCCCTACTGCCAGTTCACTGAGCTTTATATCTGCAGCATCAGTGGCAAAACAAATATCAACTGCAGCAGCCATCCCCACGCCACCACCCACACATTTTCCCTGTACGCGGCCTATAATGAATTTGGAACTTCTTCTCATGGCATTGATCACCCCTGCAAATCCCATAAAGAAAGTCCTCCCCTCATCTTCATTACTGATCAGTTTCAATTCATCAAAAGAAGCCCCGGCGCAAAATGCTTTTTCGCCCTTGCTTTTCAGTATGATGAGCTTTACACGGGGATCCTGATCTGCCGCGGATATGGCCTCCGCGAGTTGTTTAAGAATAGCTGCGGGGAGCGAATTGCTTTGCGGATGAAAGAATTCGATAACTGCTAATCCGTTGATGATATCTGTATTTACGTGACCATTCATGTTGTCTGCATATTTCGTTTAACCATAGTCAGGATCGTGGCGATCGCTACCAGTTCACCGGTCTCATCAGAAACTTCCACCAGCCATTTCACAATTCCCCTGGGAATATCTGCCGGATCCTTTTGTTCCTGCGCTGTCTTTTCTTTACAGGTGAGCGTAACCCCGATCGTACTGCCGGCATAAACCGGTTTGAGGAACCTGCATTCTTCCAGGCCGTAATTCAGCAGCACCGGGCCTTTGGCCGGATCAACAAACAGGCCCGCTGCAGCAGAAAGTATGAAATATCCATGCGCAACAGGCTTTTCAAATAAACTGCCCTCCAGTGAAGTGTGATCTGTATGGGCATAGAAATGATCCCAGCTTACGTTGGCAAAATTGACAATATCAGCTTCGGTCACTGTCCGTTTATGTGTATGCAGCACATCTCCGATCTGCAATTCTTCAAAATGTTTCCTGAATGGATGTATTCCATCATCATGAGTTTTCCCATGCGCCTGGTAAACCCGGGTGATCGCAGTCAGGGTTGTGGGAGAACCCTGTACCGCTACCCTTTGCATATAATGTTTCACGCCACGCACACCTCCCATCTCTTCACCTCCACCGGCACGGCCCGGACCACCATGCACCAGCAAAGGCAGGGGTGACCCATGGCCCGTGGATTCTTTGGCACAATCGCGGTTCAGTACCAGGATCCGCCCATGATGTGTAGCGGATCCGATCACATATTCCGCCGCCAGTTTATCATCGGATGTTACAATGGAACTGCATAAAGAACCTTTCCCTTTCTTGGAAAGAAGAATGGCTTCTTCCATATCACGGTAAGGCATAACCGTAGAAACAGGGCCAAATGCTTCGGTATCGTGAACTGTGTCTGATTCAAATGGTTTTTCATTCAGCAGCAGCAGGGGGCTCAGAAATGCCCCTTGATCTGCATCGGCATCTATCAGTTCCACCTGTTCCAGTGATCCGTAAACGATCTGTGATGCACTGAGCAGTTTGGTCACCTGCGCCCGTACTTCATCCCGTTGCGCTGACGAAGCCAGGGAGCCCATCCGCACTTTTTCATTCAACGGATTCCCTATAGTTGTTCCGGCGAGTGCCTTTGCAATATCTTTCCATACTGCTTCCATCCTGTTGTCAGGAACAAAGATCCTGCGTATAGCGGTACACTTCTGCCCTGCCTTCACCGTCATCTCCTTTCTCACTTCTTTGATGAATATATCCCACTCCGGCATTCCCGGTTCAACATCCATGCCCAGCACGATGCAGTTCAGGGAATCCGCTTCCATGGTAAAGGGGACATTCTCTTCCAGTATCCGTGGATGTGATTTCAGCATTTTGCCTGTTGATGCAGATCCTGTGAAGGTGACCACATCCTGGGATGCTACATGATCAAGCATATCACCTGCGCTTCCGCAGATCAGTTGCAAAGCCCCTTCCGGCAGAATCCCTGATTCCACAATGGCTTTCACCACGGCTTCGGTCAGATAGGAGGTGACCGATGCTGGTTTAACCACGGCTGGCATACCAGCCAGCCAGTTGACGGCACATTTTTCCAGCATTCCCCAAACAGGGAAATTATAAGCGTTGATATGAATGGCAACTCCTTCCCGGGGAACCAGGAGATGCTGAGCCATGAAACTGTTGCCCTTGCTCAGGTTCAGCGGCTCCCCATCGGTTGCGTAGGGCAGGTCAGGGAATTTCCTGCGGAGCGATGCATAAGAAAAAAGATTCCCGAAGCCTCCCTCAATATCGATCCAGCTATCTGCCCGGGTTGCCCCTGTCATATAGCTGATACGGTAAAATTCTTCTTTTCGTTCTGACAGATATAGGGCCAGCGATCTGAGCATCCTCCCCCGCTCGTGAAAACTCATTCTGCGGAGGTTTGGGTTTCCCCGCTGGCGTGCATAATTGAGAATATCTTTAAAATCCAGCCCCCTGGTACTGGCACTGGCAATGGGGCTGCCCGTCACTGCATTCGATAACAGTTGACCTTCTCCTTCCCCTTTCACCCAGCGGCCAAGGATATAGTTCTCCAGTTTTTCCATGAACAATCGTTGTGCACGCAATTTAATGATATTCTTCTCCCTCCAAGGGCCCTCCCTTGGAGGGAGGCCACCTGCAACCTGCCACCTGCCACCTGTAACCTGCAAAAAAATGGCCCCCGGGTTATCCGGAGGCCTGCAGTTGGTATTGATTGGTCTTTTTAATTATTTCTTGCGTCTATCTCGGCAGTAAGCTTTTCGAAAATATCATCAATGGTACCTACACCCTCTACCTCCACCACTTTCTCAAGCTGGCCATAGTGCACAGATACCGGCAAAGTATCTCTTTTATATACATCAAGCCTTTTCTGCAGCACGGCCGGATCAGCATCGTCTGAACGACCGGAAGTTTTAGCCCGGTTCACCATTCTGCTGATCAGCTCATCATCAGGTACTTGAAGGAAAAGCACTACGCCGATCGATGAACCCTTCAGGCTAAGCAATTTGTCCAAAGCCTCCGCCTGGGCAGTAGTCCGGGGGAACCCATCAAACAGGAAGCCAGGAACGCCCGGATTGGCATCCAAAGCGGAACTGATCATACCGATCACCACTTCGTCGGGCACCAGCTGCCCCTTGTCCATCAGGCTTTTAGCCTCAAGTCCCAAAGGTGTTTTGTTGGCAATTTCAGCCCTTAACAGATCGCCGGTTGACAGATGCTTGAAGCCATATTTCGCGATCAGTCTCTCAGACTGGGTACCCTTTCCACTTCCCGGAGGTCCGAATAATATTAAATTGAACATAACGGTTTTCTTCTGCTTGCTGTTTGCAGGGTGTCAAATATAACCCTCAAAGCTATAATGTTAAAAATTTTGTAACAGTCTGCCCCATGATCCTGCTCATAGCCAATTGCCTGTCTGTAACCGGAATTCAGGGCCCTTTTATAGTTCCAACCAGACCTTGAAAACTGATGTTAAGAATCTGGCCCGCTAACTGTGCGGAACAAATCATGACTTAGATTTGTTGTATGATGAATTCGCAGCACATGAAATGGTTCCCTTTAGGCCTGCTGGTTATGCTGAGTTTCGCAAACTGCGGGTATTCCCAAACACAAAAGAAAAAACAACAGGACATGGAGAACAACGACAAAAAGAATCCCGTGTATTCCACTACCGATACATCAAGGGTTGAAATAAAAGATGAAGAATGGCAGAAAGTGCTTACCCCAGAGCAATTTTACATTGCCAGGCAGAAAGGAACTGAACGCCCCTGGTCCAGCAAGTTTGAAAAATTTGACGAGATCGGAACCTATCGTTGCGCAGCTTGTGGTAACGCCCTGTTCAGAAGCGATACGAAATTTGAAAGCGGATGCGGCTGGCCAAGTTTTTACGAGCCCATTTCTAAAACAAGTATCATCTATACTCCGGATAACACACACGGCATGAACAGAACAGAAGTGCAGTGCGGAAGATGCAAGGCGCACCTGGGACATGTATTTGATGACGGACCAAAACCTACCGGTCTTCGTTATTGCATCAACGGGGTGATCCTGGATTTCGAGAAAAAGAAGAAATAAAATTACAGAACCAGTAAGCGGCTATCCACTGCAACCTGTAACCTGTAACCTGTAACCTGTAACCTGAAATTAAAGTGCCTCCGAAACCGGAGGCACTTTAATTATCACTCATATCCAACTCTGACAATTATTGCTTGGGAGCAGGAGGCGGCGGAGGCGGAGGTGTACCTGCATTCGGCATCACTTTATCCATCTCCACATTCACCTGGATCTCCACGTCTTTTGATACCACAAGTCCGCCCGTTTCTGTTGCACGGTCCCATTTCAGATTGTAATCGAAACGGTTGATGGTGGTGGTTGCCTTGAATCCCGCTTTTGCACCACGTGATGTGGTCAACACACCGCCATGGGTAACCTGGAATACAACAGGCTTGGTTACATCACGGATGGTGAGATTTCCGGCAAGCTCATACTTGTTATTACCAAGTGGTTTCACTGAAGTACTTACGAAAGTCATTTTCGGGAATTTCTCCGCGTTGAAAAAATCATCCGACTTCAGGTGACCGTCCCTTCTTTCATTATCTGTGTTCACAGATGCAACATCAATGGAAAAATTAACTTTGGCATCAGAAAAATCCGGCTTGGTATTTTCCATGGTGCCATCAAATACTTTGAAGGTGCCTTCCATCTCAGATACAACCATATGCGTTACAGTGAACTTTACATTCGAGTGGGTTTTGTCAACGGTCCATTTTGTTTGAGCTGAGGCCGACAGCCCAGCAAGGGCTGCGATTGCAATTATTGCAACTGTGTAGATTCTTTTCATACTGTTTTCCTGGTTTGATGTTTAAACACTAAAATATTAGTTTTTGTCAGAACTCCCTGTTAATAAAATGGCAAATCTCTTAACATAGATGCCTAAATGCAATTAAACCTTCACCATCCCGCTGAATTTCATCAGTTTTTCCTAACCTATTTTTCGATAATTTCCCAGCCCCAAAACTTTACCATGAAGCATTTCTTCCTGCCTCTTTTTATTGCGTTCAGTCTGCCCCTGATCTTAAAAGCCCAGAAACAGGTGGATGTCAGCATGTTCGCTGATATGAAACCCAGGGCCATCGGTCCCGCCGGCATGAGCGGACGCATTACTTCAGTGGATGCACTGGCCACGGATCCAAATATCATTATCCTTGGGTCGGCATCCGGAGGAGTCTGGAAAACCACCAATGGCGGCAGTACCTGGGCACCCATTTTTGACGAACAGCCTACATTAAATATTGGCTCGGTGGCCATCCAGCAGAACAATCCCAACGTGATCTGGGCAGGCACCGGGGAGGGCAACCCCAGGAATTCATTGAACCTGGGGGAAGGCATTTATAAAACCCTGGATGGCGGCAGGAGCTGGAAAAAAATGGGACTGGAAAAAACCCGCAATATCCACCGCATCCTGATCAATCCGCAGAATCCTGATATCGTATACGCGGGCGCTATAGGAAACCCTTACAGTGAACACCCGGAACGGGGCGTGTTTAAAAGCACAGATGGAGGTACAACCTGGGAAAAGATCCTGTATACCAACGACACTTCAGGCGTAGCTGATATGATCATGGACCCTTCGAACCCCAATAAACTGATCGTTGCCATGTGGCAGCATAGGAGAAAACCATGGAATCTGACCAGCGGAGGCCCCGGCAGTGGTTTATATATGACTGTTGACGGCGGAAAGACCTGGAAAAAGCTTGACAAGGCCGCAGGACTGCCTGCCGGAAACCTGGGCCGTATCGGCCTTGCCATCTCCCGCAGCAACCCCAACAGGATCTATGCACTGATAGAAGCGACCAAAAATGGCCTTTACCGCACAGACGACGGAGGATATACCTGGGAGCTGGTGAACAATGACCCCCGGTGGGTGACCAACAGGCCTTTTTATTTCCAGG
>JAHEFC010000289.1 GCA_024640385.1 Sphingobacteriales bacterium | reverse complement strand
AGTGATGGAATCCCTGCAGGAAACCGGGGCAGATCTTATAGAACTTGGGATGCCTTACAGTGACCCGTTGGCAGACGGGGAAGTGATCCAGAAAAGCAGCAGCAGGGCCCTGCACAACGGGATGAATCTGCACGTACTGTTTTCCCAGTTGAAGGACATGAGAAAGCGCATATCCATTCCCGTTATACTTATGGGATATATGAATCCCGTGTTGCAGTATGGATTTGAAAAGTTCTGTGCTGATGCCGCGGCTGCGGGCGTGGATGGGCTGATCCTTCCTGATCTGCCGGAATATGAATTCGAAAAAGAATATGGTTCGATGATCCGGAAATACGGCCTGGATTTTATTTTCCTGGTAACGCCCGAAACAAGTCCGGAAAGGGTGAAAAAACTGGATAGTCTTAGTTCGGGATTCCTGTATGCGGTATCCTCGTCTTCAACAACTGGCTCTGCGAAAAACATGACCGATGTAAGTGGTTTCCTGCAAAGGCTATCATCCTATGGATTGAAGAACCCGGTGCTTGTTGGTTTTGGCATTAAAGACAGTGAAACATTCAGGGCTGCGTCAAAACACGCCAATGGAGCGATCATCGGAACAGCATATATACGTGCACTTGAAGGTGCAGCCGATATCAGGCAGGCCACCAAAGCTTTTTTATCATCTGTGTTACAATAGTTGTTATGGGCGAGCGTATCGTGATAGTGAAATATAATGCCGGCAATATTCAGTCCGTGTTGTATGCTTTGGAAAGGATTGGGAAGCAGGCTGTTGTCACTGATGAACATGAACAGATCAGGCTGGCGGATAAAGTGATATTCCCGGGTGTAGGGGAAGCCAGTTCTGCCATGGCATACCTTAAGGAAAGGGGGCTGGACCAGTTATTGAAAGAATTGAAACAACCAGTGTTGGGTATCTGCCTGGGTATGCAGCTCATGTGCCTGCATTCCGAGGAGAATGATACGGAATGCCTGGGGATTTTTGATGAGCCGGTGATCCGGTTTGTAGCTGGCGGTACTGGCATGAAGATCCCGCAAATTGGGTGGAACAGGGTAGTTGAGACCAGCTCTCAGATATTCCACGGGATTCCTGACGGATCTTATTTCTATTTTGTACATAGTTACTATGCGGCCCGTGGAGCGCACACCATTGGGGTAGCCGATTATATCCAGCCCTACAGTGCGGCACTGCATAAAAACAATTTCTACGGGGTCCAGTTCCACCCGGAGAAAAGCGCCGGTGCCGGAGAACAGTTGTTACGAAATTTCTTATCAATCTGAGATGGAGATCATACCCGCGATAGACTTAATAGGTGGCAAGGTGGTCAGGCTCACTGAGGGTGATTACTCAAAGAAAACAGAGTATCATTCCAATCCTGTAGAAATTGCCCGGCAATTTGAAGATGCAGGACTGAAAAGACTGCACCTCGTGGATCTGGATGGTGCAAAAAAAGGAACGGTAGTGAATTGGCGGGTGCTTGAGAACATTACGTCCAGTACCTCTTTGGTTGTAGACTTCGGAGGTGGGGTGAAACAGGAGTCGGATGTTAAGATGATCATGGATGCCGGTGCCAGGTGGGTGACCATTGGAAGTATGGCGGTGAAACAGCCTGGTGTGTTTTTAAGCTGGGTGGAAAAATACGGAGCTGACAGATTTTTCCTGGGTGCTGACGTGCGTAATGAAAAAATAGCCGTAGGCGGCTGGCTGGAAACCACAGAACTGGATGTTCACCAATTCATCAGGCAGTATACTGATCAGGGATTGAACTATGTTTTTTGTACAGACATCAGTAAAGATGGAAAACTGGAAGGTCCTGCTACGGAATTATACAAGCTCATCCTGTCAGAAAACAACGGGGTTGACCTTGTTGCAAGTGGCGGGGTGACTACGATGGAAGACCTATATGAACTCAGGTCAGCCGGATGCCATGGCGCCATAGTTGGCAAAGCCATTTATGAAAACAGGATCTCCCTGGACGACCTGGAAAAATTCAATGCATGATCACAAAAAGAATAATACCCTGCCTTGACATCAAAGACGGCAGAACTGTTAAAGGGACCAATTTTATAAATCTTCGGGACGCAGGCGATCCTGTGGAACTTGGGGCAGAATATGCCCGTCAGGGTGCGGATGAACTGGTTTTCCTGGATATCACGGCCACCAATGAAAAGAGAAAGACGCTGAGTGAACTGGTGTCCCGGATAGCGCACCATATCAATATACCGTTTACCGTAGGTGGAGGCATCAGCAGTGTGGAAGATGTGAGGGTTCTGCTGCAGCATGGGGCCGATAAGATATCAGTCAATACATCAGCCTTCAAAAGGCCGGACCTAATCAACGAACTGTCCGGGGAATTCGGTTCACAGTGTGTAGTGCTGGCCATAGACACCAAACAGGAAGAAGACGGGGAGTGGTATGTATATCTGAACGGAGGAAGGGTGAAAACTGATACCCGCTGCATTGACTGGGCGCGGGAAGGGGTCAGGAGAGGAGCCGGGGAGATATTGCTCACCTCTATGAATCACGATGGCACAAAAAATGGATTCTCCGTTGAAATTACAGGTACCCTTGCCCGTGAGCTGCCTGTTCCGGTGATCGCTTCCGGAGGTGCCGGCACCATGGAACATTTTACCGAAGTGTTCAGGGAGGCCAATGCCGATGCCGCACTGGCAGCCAGTATTTTCCATTTCCGGGAGATCAGCATACCCGAACTGAAAGCGTATCTGAATAGTGAGGGAATTCCGGTTCGGGTATGATTAGCGGATTAACGGATTGGCGGATTCGCGAATTGTCGGATTGAATCCGCCAATCCGTTAATCCGCCAATCCGCCAATCCATTTATCTTTGCCCCATGAACATAGATTTTGCCAAATCAGGCGACGGCCTGGTACCTGCCGTGATCCAGGATTTCAATACACATAAAGTGCTTATGCTGGGCTACATGAATCAGGAAGCCCTGGATAAGACCATGTCTACCGGCCGGGTCACTTTTTACAGTCGGGTCAAGAAAAGACTGTGGACCAAGGGGGAAGAAAGCGGGAATTTCCTGGAACTGAAATCAGTTGCACCGGATTGTGACAACGATACCCTGCTGATCAAGGCTATTCCTACCGGCCCAGTATGTCATACCGGGGCTGATACCTGCTGGAGTGAACGCAACCATTCCGACGATTTTTTGTCATATCTGGAGGAGATCATCAGGCTGAGGAGGAAGAGTTCTGACCAGTCGTCCTATGTGCGTTCCCTATTCGAAAAAGGCCTGAATAAAGTTGCACAAAAGGTTGGGGAAGAAGCAGTTGAACTGGTCATTGAGGCTAAGGATAATAACAGTGAGTTATTCCTCAATGAGGCTGCGGATCTGCTGTTCCATTATTTAATTTTGCTTAACATTAAAGGACATACATTACGAGAAGTAATTGACGTTTTACAAAAAAGACATAATAAATGAGAATTCGTTTACTCTTGTTTTTCAATATGCTGCTGCCGCTTGCCATCCTGGCCCAGTCGCAGACCTTTACGATCAAAGGGCTGATCCGGGGATTACCTGATGGTTCAGAAGTGGGCCTTTATGCAGACGATGTGAACAGCGAGCCCATTGCCAGGGCAAAAGCTGAAAAAGGCAGTTTTGAACTGAAAGGCTCAGTAACCGAGCCCTATATCTACCTGTTGACCTACGGCGACAAAACACAGCGCCTGGCTTTGTTCCTCGATAACTCAAAGATCACACTGAACGGGATAGTGGAAGCCATCTCCAAGGCCGAAGTGAAAGGGTCACCTTCTCATGCCGACTTCGACACCTACAACAAAGAATTTTCGCCTCTTTTCGAAAGGCTTTCTGCTGTTGTAAAGGACCTTAATGAGAGAAAGGCTGATCCGGAAGGGAAATTAAGACCGGAATATGAGGGCCTCGTGAACACCATCCAGACAAAAACAGATCAATTTATACTGGCGCGTCCTAAATCATATGTATCTCCTTTTGCCGCCATGGTGGCAACACAGCTTAACACGGAAGTTGCCATTACAGAAAAAAGATATAATTCGTTAAGTCCTGAAGTGCAGCAGGGTTATTTTGGAAACATGCTGGCGAAGAAAATTGAAGAATCCAAAATAGGAAAGATAGGGTCTGAGGCCATTGATTTCGTTCAAAACGACACTTCAGGTACACCGGTGAAATTGTCTTCGTTCAGGGGGAAATATGTACTGATCGATTTTTGGGCCAGTTGGTGCCGTCCCTGCCGGATGGAGAATCCTACAGTTGTCAAAGCCTACAATCAATACAGGGAGAAAAACTTCACGGTATTAGGCGTTTCCCTGGACAGATCAAAAGATGCCTGGGTCAAGGCGATTGCTGACGATAAACTTACCTGGACCCACGTCAGTGATCTGAAGTTCTGGAGTAATGAGGTGGCCGTGAAATATAAGGTAGAATCCATTCCTCAGAATTTTTTGATCGATCCCAACGGGAAGATCATTGCAAAAGACCTGAGGGGCGAGCAGTTGTTGGCCACGTTGAAAGGGCTACTTAATTAAGAGAGTCAGATAGGAAGAGAGCCAGAGAGTAAGAATTGTTCTTTCTCTCTGGCTCTCTTTATTGCTGGCTATCTTTTTGAAATTTATTTTACAGAGAATTCAACTGCCGTCTTTTCCCACATCAGCTTCACTTTATTATTGGCGATGCTGAATGTCATCATTTCGGTCATAGGTGCGGCTTGAGGCTTAACTTCAACTTTTAACACGTCATCTTCTTCCTTGTATTTGAAAGATCCCCATTGGTTCCATGTTTTGTTGAAGATAATAGTCCAGCTTTTCTCACCTGGAATAGTGAAAAGTGCGTATTTGCCAACAGCGAGTTTTTTCCCTTCCACCATAATATCGCTATCGGTCTCGAAAACGGTTGCTTCATTTGCTCCTGTGCGCCACACTTTTCCATACGGCACAAGGTCTCCAAAGATAACCCTGCCTTTTACGGAAGGCTGGCTATACGAGATAGTAATATTTGCGTTTCCGGCTTTTCCGGAAGCTTTTGCCGGGGGACTGGCCTGGGGTTGCTGGGCACAGGCAGAACTGGCAATCATTGCAGTAACGAGCATGGACATCAAAATCTTTTTCATATCATGAAGTTTAAAGATCTTTCAAATTACATCAATTGTCGTTTATATAATTGAATTGTATTCTCAAGTCCTAAATAAATTGCGTCTGAGATCAAGGCATGTCCTATGCTGACTTCGTCCATCCAGGGGATACAGGAGTGAAGATATTTGAGGTTATGCAGGTCAAGATCATGCCCTGCATTGATCCCAAGCCCCAGATCTTTCGCCAGTTTGGCGGCATTTATATAAGGTTCTACAGCAGCAGTTTTATCCAATGGGTAATTTCTTGCATAGGCCTCCGTGTATAATTCTATACGGTCTGTACCTGTTTCTTCTGCTCCTTTTACCATGTTTTCCAAAGGGTCAACAAAGATCGACACACGGAT
>JAHEFC010000288.1 GCA_024640385.1 Sphingobacteriales bacterium | reverse complement strand
ATATTTGTTCTTGCGCATGTTGCCACCAATTGCAGCATCCACATTGATCGCATCAGTCAGTTTATGGGTAGCACCGATCAAACCATCAATGTTATACTCAGACAGTTCTGATTTTGACTGGTTACCGAGTCCACCGGCCTGGCCCTGGGAATAAGCTGTTCCCCATGGAGTCACGTTAAGTCCCCTGTCGTTGATCAGGTCATAACCCATACGAGCCTGGGCATACAGCCAGCTGGTGAAGTTATATTTCAGGGTGGCCGCTGTGATCAGCCTTTTCCTGTCCTGGTCGTTCACGAACTGGTTAACCACGAACCATGGATTGCTCACATATTCGTCGTCACTGAACTGGATCTCCTTGCCTGTAACCGGATCATATCCAGGGCTCAGGATATTCTGGTCAATGTTGTTGGCCAGGAAAAGACCGTTGTTAGCATTCAGCGGACCATCACTCAGGTAAGGAACGTTGTTGTTCCTCTGATCGATATACTGTGCAAAAACAGTAGCGCTGAGCTTTTTACTGATATTTTGTTGAACGTTCAGGGTAAATGTATTCCTTTGCATTCCACTGTTACGCAGAATGGATTCATTTCCAAGGTTTGAATAAGACAACCTGAATGAACCGTTTTCACCACCTTTTGACAGCGCAATCGTATTGGTCAGTGTAGAACCCTGGCGATAGAAATTCTCAATATTGTTCTTATATGCTGAATAAGGATAGCTCTTGCCATCAAACTGGATCACCTGGCTTCCGTCAAGTTTTCCACCCCAGCTGAAACGGGCTGCATTTCTTGCACCAATTGCAGAAGTAGGCTTCAAACCACCAACACCCTGACCATATTCATACTGATAATCAGTAAAGTCTATGGCATCCTCCATCATATAGTTTACATTGTACTCTACAGAGAAGTCGTTCTTCTTGCCTGTTTTGGTAGTGATCAGGATCACACCATTAGAAGCCCTTGAACCATAGAGCGCAGATGCTGACTGGCCTTTCAGCACGGTCATGCTTTCAATATCATCAGGATTCAGGTTACCGATACCGTCACCGTTATCGCCGCCACCCCACTCACCGGCACTTCCGCGCTGGGTGTTATCCATGGGAACACCATTGATCACGAATAATGGAGAACCTGAAGAGTTGATACTGGGGTTACCGCGAAGCAGAAGCTTGGTTGTTCCCTGGGGTCCGCTGCTGGTGCTGGCTACCTTCAAACCGGCAACACGGCCGGCCAGTGAATTACCTACGTTGTTTTCGCGCGCCTGGGTCAGCAGGTCACCATCAACCTTGGTAACAGAATAACCTAGTTTCCTGGTTTGCTTTGTTATACCCTGGGCGGTTACCACGATATCCGTCATCTGGGTGGCATCCTGAGTAAGGCTGATCATAACATTGTTCTGGCTGGCACCTACTGCGATTTCCTTTTTGGTGAATCCCACGGAAGTGATCTCCAGTACAATATCCCCGCTTGGGACGGTGAGGCTGAAAGCCCCTTCAGATTTTGTGCTGGTTCCTGAAGCGCTTCCCTTAACTTTTACGGAAGCGGATAACACTCCCAGGTTGTCAGGCCCTAATACCTTCCCCGTCAATTGGCGGGTCTGGGAATAAGATAACAACCCTACCCCTAGAACGAGGATAGCAGTTAGCATTGATCTTAACATAGTAGTCTTGTTTGGTTTAGTAAAGAAATTCTGATTAGTTTCAATATATGGGCAGATTAGAAAAAGCTGCAATTGATATTAGATTAGAAATCTCGTCAATATGCTGCTCGAAAATATAAAAAAACTTGATAATGGACCAAGTTAATGATATAACTGTCTATTTAAGAGATGAACGGTTCATCAATATCATGTAATTCTTACACCTTTCACCAGTTTTTCAGGGTCGATCACAACGTGCCTGATCTTCTTTCTCTTCCAGGTATACACTATATGAACCAGACCATCTTTGGTCTGAATAACATAAGGATAAGAGAATTCGCTGCCCTTTTCATCATATAGTACAAGTGAACTGTACCACTCCGTCCCATTGTCAGAAATGGCCACATTGATAGGCGAACGTGGCCCCCACTCGCCTTTTGCCGACTTTACATGATTATATATAAGTATATGCTTCCCGTTTTTCAATGTTGCAGCATCAATTCCTGAATTGTTGTTGGGTATCACTGTTGGCTGAAGTGGGGTCCAGGTACCTCCGTTGTCATAACTCCAGGTTTCGTTCAACACCCCATCCATACTTCGGCATATAGCCTGTAGTTTTGAATTTCCATGCACCAGTATGGAAGGTTGTATCCCACTTAATGTTTTTCCATCGTTCAGGGTTTCTGATTTCGTCCAGCTATGCCCGTTATCCTTTGTAAATTCAAAATGCACCCTCCATCCCTGGTTCTCCGTACTGGAAGGGCAGATCAACAGGCCTTCCCTTAACAGGGGTTTGTTTTTTATCGGCCCCAGTATACCATCAGGCATCTGTTCTGGCGCAGACCAGGTTTTACCATAGTCTTTGGACCTTTTTATCCATCCGGTCCATCCTTGTACATACGGACCTATCTTATAGAATAATATCAGCTCCCCGCCCGGTACCTGGTACAACACCGGATTATAACAGGCAAACCGGGTTTTCTCATTAATCCAACCGTCAGCTATCATTTTCGGTGGCGACCATTTCCCTTGGCTGTAACTGCTCATATAGATGCAAACATCAGGGTTGCCTTCGTTGGTACCACCAAACCAGGCAGCTACTATCCCTTCCGGCGTCTCAACAATAGTTGCTGCATGGCAGGAAGGAAAAGACGCAGTATCATAGATAAACTGATCCCTGACGATCGCCGGATCAACCTGGCCTGTAGCATCGTAAGAAATAAAACTCCAGGTTGCCAGCATTACCAGTGATGAAAATATTTTCATAACGGTAATATTAAATCAATTATCAATTTTTGCTCATTTTTTCATATGTTGAATTCCAAATTTTCAACAAGGCTCATGAGGATCGTTCTCGTTCTAATTATCCTGGCAAGTTCAGTTTTCTTTACTCCTTCAGTAAATATTCCAAAAGGCGATCCTGATAACGGCGGACTTTTTCTGCCTGAAGGGTTTCGTGCTGTTGTAGTGGTTGACAGTCTGCCGGCAAGGGCAAGGCATCTCGCCGTCAATGCCAATGGCGACATCTACGTGAAAGGAAACAAACCCATGGAAGGGGGGGCGAATTTTGTTCTCAGGGACCTGAATAATGACGGCAAAGCTGACAGTATCAGGAATTTCGGACCATTTCCTGATGAAGGCGCCTATGCAACAGGCATGCGCATACATAACGGCTACCTATACACGGCTTCACAAAATATCGTTTACCGGTATAAACTCACAAAAGGTGATATGGTGCCTGCATCTGAGCCAGAGATCATTGTAGTGGACAGTGGGCACAGGAGGGAACATGACGGCAAACCACTGGCATTTGACGACCAGGGCTATATCTATGTTCCCTTTGGCGGACCCTCGGATGCATGCCAGGAGGCCAACAGGGTGCCCGGTTCACCCGGCAAATTCCCCTGCCCACTCCTGGATTCCAATGCAGGAGTGTGGAAGTTCAAAGCAGACAAACTGAATCAGTTCAGAACCCGGGACGGCATTAGGGTAGCTACCGGCATGCGTAGTATAGTGGCCATGCAATGGAACAAGGATGACAAAACCCTGTACGCCGTGGGGCACGGACGTGACGGAATGGGCCAGACATGGCCACAGTACTATACCCCCTGGGAAAGCGCCATGCTTCCTTCCGAAGCATTCTATAAACTGAAACCAGGCGCGGATGCAGGATGGCCTTATTATTATTATGACCAGATGAAGAAAAAGGTGATGCGTAACCCTGAATATGGTGGAGACGGAAAGAAAGAATTCAAAGCAGATACCATTACCAAACCCATATTCGGATTTGGGGGTCACTGGGCGCCCAATGACCTCCTGTTCTACACCGGGAACCAGTTCCCTGAACGATACAAGAAAGGTGCTTTTGTCGCATTCCATGGTTCCACCAACCGTGCACCCTACCCGCAGGCAGGATATATTGTAGCCTTCCTGCCATTTGAGAATGGGAAACCAACCGGAACCCTCGAAGTATTTGCCGACGGGTTCACCGGCCTGGATACTATAATAAATACCTCCGATGCCGTTTACAGGCCCATGGGACTCGCACAGGGCCCAGATGGCTCATTGTATATTTCAGAGTCTAACAAAGGAAAGATCTGGAGGGTGATGTTCAAAGGTGATAAAGCCACGTTCGGTTCAAAACAACTGGCAAAAATGAAAAAAAGGGAACAACGTACTTATGTAAAAGTCCCCGATGAAATAAAAGATAATCTCGACTATGGCAAACCTGAATTCAAGGGACAAATGATCTACCAGACCTATTGCAGGGCATGCCACCAGCGCGATGGTAAAGGAGATGGTACCAGGTTCCCGCCCCTGGCACAGTCAGAATGGGTGAATGGAGACAAAGAAAAACTGATAAGTGTTTTGCTGAAAGGTATGACCGAACCCATCATGGTAGCCGGAAAAGAGTATTCCGGAGCCATGCCTCCATTCAACTTCCTGACCGATCCACAAATGGCCGATCTGTTGAACTATATTAGAACCAACTTTACTAATACAGCTGATTCTGTTATGGCCGAAGAAGTGAACCAGGTCAGGAAAAAATTGACCAAATAAAAAAGGATCACTTTACATAAACCGGGTTCGCAATACCGTTCATGTCATAAACAATGGTACCGCCTTTGATCGTCATTTCACATTCCAGTTTCTCTTTGCCGGTCAGCTTGTAGCCGGTTTTGTCATAAAACCCGAACTCTCCTTTTCTGATATTCAGAATGGCAATATCAGCCTCAGCACCAACTGAGAGATGTCCGAGATTTTCTCTCTTGATTACCTGGGCAGGCGTCCAGGTACTTGCCTTGATCACATCTGCCAGGGGCATTCCCATCAACATGAATTTGGACATCACGCCCAACTGGTCTTTCATTGATGTGTTCATGCTTCCCGTATGAAGATCGGTACTGATGGTATTGGGAAAAAATCCCTGTTTCAATGCCGGGATAGCCTGTGAGAAATTAAAACTCGCACCTCCGTATCCCACATCAAATATGATCCCTCTTTGCTGAGCCTTGAACACAAAAGGCTTGACCATATTGGTTTTCTCATCTACAACAGTTTCCCTCGCACCTCCCAGTTCAGCATAAGTGTGCGTATAAATATCTCCGGGACGAAGCTTTTGCATGAACAATTCCTCGATCGGAAGATTCGGTTTGGAACCTCCGAAATCTATGATAACAGGCAGATTTGCCAGCTTCCCCGCCTCCACTACTCTTTCCGTAGGCGTCCAGTTGAACCCGTTAAAATGAGCCAGTTTGAACCCAACTATGTATTCTTTATACTGATTTGCCGCGTTAGCTGCCAGCTGGGGATTCATATCGTTGGTATCCTGTTCAAAATTC
>JAHEFC010000287.1 GCA_024640385.1 Sphingobacteriales bacterium | reverse complement strand
GCCCGTGCCATTATTGCGCAAAAAAATATGGATGCATGGAGGGTTGCGCGTTTGCTTGCCCTGGTACAGATTGCGGAAAATGACACTTATATTTCAAGTGCTGATGGAAAGTTCTTCTATATGTTCTGGCGTCCGGTCACTGCCATCAATTTAAATAATTTGGGTGCCAGTCCCGGAACAATGGGAGATCCCACCTGGAGTCCATTGGTATTTCCAACTCCTCCTGCTCCTGATTATCCTTCAGCACATGCCAATGCAGGAGGTGCAGGTGCGGAAGTGATCAAAGAGTTCTTTAACCAGGATAATTTCTCATTCTCTTTTTCCAGTACTTCAGCAGATCCTGCCAATCCTACAAGAAGTTTTACCAGTCTTTCACAGGCAGCCAGGGAAAATTCTCTTTCGAGAATTTATGTGGGTTATCATTTCCGCCATTCATGCCTGGTGGGAGAAGAGGTAGGTAAAAATATTGGCAGGTATGTAGTAGAACATTGTTTGGTGGAGAATTGATCGTTCAGTTATTTCTGGGGAGGAGGGGATTATCTCCGAAGATTCCGGGGGCTGCAATGAAACAGAAAAGCCCCGTAAGGGGCTTTTCTGTTTTTTGCGGAGGAGAAGGGATTACTTTCAGTGATCCCCCGGTGTGGGGGACTCAAAACAATCCAGCAAAACTGGACTAACGTCTTTTTTGTTTGATGGCAAAACTCATGAAAGCAAGCTTTCCCGTTCTGCCATCAAACAAAAAACCACGCCATAGGCGTGGAGTTTTGCTGGATTGTTTTTGCGGAGGAGAAGGGATTCGAACCCTTGATACCCTTTCGAGTATACACACTTTCCAGGCGTGCCAGTTCAACCACTCCTGCACTCCTCCGGGGGGAGCAAATGTACGATGTTTCAGGGAAATCGCCTATCAGGCCGGTAAAAGCTTCTTTTCCAGTACCATGAACTCCAATGGCCTTTTATGGGTGCCCGTAAGTCCGTCTTCTCTAAAAGGGATCAGTTCTCCGGTTTCCACATATCCCTTCCTCTTGTACCAGTCGATCAGTTCCTGCCTTACGGAGATCACATACATATATATCGCCTCGCAGCCTATCTTCACCGCATATTCTTCTGCAGCCCGCAACATCTTCTTCCCAATACCCCCTCCCTGTAATTCCGGGTCAACGCTGAACATGCCCAGGTAGATCCGATCCCCATGTTTTTTCAGGTTCACGCAGGAAAGAATTTTTCCATCTTCCTGGTATTTTAATATCACACTGCCAGGCTCCCGCATCACATCTCCCAGGTTCTCATGATTGGTTCTGACCTCCCCGGCGATCAGGTCGGCCTCCGTGGTCCAGCCCTTGCGGGAATGTTCGCCGCGGTACGACATATTCAGCAGGGATACTATTGCGGGAATATCCTTTTCGTCAGAAATATTGATGTGCGGGTCTGAAAAAACATTCATAGCCTTGATTTGCAGGGCAAAGTTACAAAAGCTTCTATTCTGACCGGAGCTTGATATCCTATTCGTAAAGATCCAGCCTGTTCTTTAAACGGCAGATCTCTTCCTGCAGGCTGCTGATCTTTTGCAGCAGATGGGCTATGGCTTCCAGTCCTCCTGCATTGATATCCAGGTCATGATGCAGCCTCATGAATCTATCCAATTGTTCTAATGCGTTGGCGGTAATGAATTCTTCCTCCTGTATATGAACAATTTCCACCAGGCCTGATTCTTCGAGCATGTGCAGAAATGCGGGTTCCACTTCATACACCATACAAAAACTTTCCATCCTGATCAGTTCATCATTTTCCATATCTGGCTGTTAAAGTTTGGACAATTGGGTGAACAGTTCTTTTTGCTTTTCAGTAAGCCCGGTTGGGATCTTAACCTGGTATGTAACATACAGATCTCCAAATGCACCTTCGGTCTTGTATACAGGAAATCCTTTGCCTTTGAGCCTGATCTTAGTCCCATTCTGGGTTTCCGGGTTTACTTTCAGTTTGATCTTTCCACTAAAGGTCTCCAGCAAGATCTCTCCTCCTAAAACGGCGGTATATAGATCGAGATCCACTGTTGTGTAAAGGTCATTACCATCTCTTCTGAAGGCCGGATCTTTTTCGATCACAAACGTGATATATAGATCTCCATGCGGGCCTCCATTGACTCCGGGGCCGCCATGGCCTTTAAGCCGGATCACCTGACCGTTCTCAACACCGGCCGGGATGGTGATCCGGATATTCTTGCCATTGACTGTGATCGTTTGCTGGTGCGTAGTATAGGCCTGCTTCAGTGAAAGCACCAGTTCGGCATGATAATCCTGCCCCCTGAATTTTACATTCCTGCCACGATGCTGGTGCGTTTGCTTGCCGAACAGGGATTCAAAAAAGTCAGAGAAATCGCCTTCATTCATATCACCCGAAAAACCACCGGCCTGCTGGTATTGACCTTGCCTGGCTTTATTCTTTTCGATCTCGTCTGCGTGCTGCCAATGCTCGCCGTACTGGTCATATTTTTTCCTTTTTTCAGGATCACTAAGTACTTCGTTGGCCTCATTGATCTGCTGGAATTTTTTATGTGCATCCTTATCGTCAGGGTTAAGATCCGGGTGCATTTTCCTGGCAAGTTTGCGGTAAGCTTTTTTGATGTCTTCCTGGGTGGCTTTTTTGTCCACCCCCAGGATCTTGTAATAGTCGATATATGCCATGATTAAAATTACCAACAACATAAAAATCAACCGATGATGCTGATCATAGAACTGGCCGTTATTATGGGGTTTTGTACATTTAAGCATGAACTATGACTATATCATCATCGGTGCAGGATCTGCTGGTTGTGTGATCGCTAACCGGATTTCTGCCGATCCCCGGATCTCTGTGTTGTTGCTGGAAGCAGGGGAGCCGGACAAAAAACTGGAAATTCATATTCCGGGAGCGTATGGGAATCTGCATGGCAGCAGTGTGGACTGGAAGTTCTGGACGGAACCCCAGGAGCACGCGGATGGCAAGCGAATTTACCTGCCGCGCGGGAAAGTGTTGGGTGGTTCGAGCAGTACCAATGCCATGGCCTATGTCAGGGGCAGCAGGTATGATTATGACGAGTGGGCAGCGCTGGGCAATAAAGGATGGGGTTATGATGATGTTTTACCCTATTTCAAAAAGTCGGAACATAATGAAGACCTGAACGGGAGCTATCACGGCAAGGGTGGTCCGCTCCATGTGTCTTATGCCAAAGAGCCCTCTCAACTGGGCAGGGTGTTTGTGAAGGCCTGTGTGGAGTCAGGAATTCCTGAGAATGGAGATTATAATGGTGTGGATCAGCTCGGCTCCCATATGCTGCAGTTCACCATCAAAAATGGGGTAAGACAAAGCACTGCAGCGGCGTTTCTGAAACCAGTCATGGGCAGGAAAAATCTGACTGTCAGAACGGGCTGCCTGGTGCAGCGGATCATCATTGAAAACGGCGCTGCAAAAGGCGTTGAATTCACTGATAAGCGAAAGCTAACGGCTACGGCCACCTGCAATAAGGAGATCGTTGTTTCAGGGGGTGCATTCCAGTCGCCCCAGATCCTGATGCTTTCGGGCATAGGAGACCGTGAAGAACTGAACCAGTCAGGGATCGATGTGAAGATGCATTTACCGGGGGTGGGTAAGAACCTGCAGGAGCATGCCTGGAGTGGCGTGAGCTGTGAATCCAGTGTGCCTACCGGGAATACCGTTATGAAAACTTTCCCCAAGATCAAAGCATTGATGCAGCATCTGCTATTCAGGAAAGGGCCATTGTGCAACAGTCCGCTTGAAGCCAATGCATTTTATAGAACAGATGCAGGCCTGGACAGGCCGGATATGCAGTTTCATTTTGTACCCCTGGGGATCGCGGCTGATTATTCAACAGATATTTATAAGATAGGTACGTTCCCGAAAGCGGACGGTTTCAGCATACTGTCTATTGTGATAAGACCTAAAAGCAGGGGCTATGTGTCATTGAAGAACAGTGATCCTTCAACTGCGCCTCTTATTCAACCGAACCTGCTGAGCCATCCTGCGGATATGGAGGTGTTGTTGAAAGGGATCCGAAAGGCCATAGAGATAGTGAGTGCGCCCGCGTTGAAGGCATTTTCAACCAAAGGGGTCTGTTTGCCCCAGCAGCCTTTCACAGATGAACACCTGGTTGAGCATATAAAGAAAAGTCTTGAAACGTTGTATCATCCGGTTGGCACCTGCAAGATGGGGAATGATGAAATGGCAGTTGTAGATGATCAGTTAAGGGTAAGGGGCATCAGGGGGTTGCGGGTGGCTGATGCATCCATCATGCCAACTATTGTATCTGGTAATACCAATGCAGCCTGTATCATGATCGGGGAGAAAGCAGCAGATCTTATCCTGGGAAAATGAGGTTCAATTCTTTGCTTTTTTTACCTGCAGGGGATCTTTGTATTTGTAAAAATATTTGTCGCTGAAATTACCTTCTTTCAGATGTTTGATTTTTTTCTGTTGTTTCTTTTTGTTTTTGGGAAAGTCCAGGAATGATTTGTCTTTCACCAGGATATTGGCGCTATGGTCCATACTCACTGTATTGATGTAGCGGAATCCTTGTTCAGCTGTATAGGATTTCCAGACTCCCAGTGAATCCCAGGCTGATCTGAATTTGGGGTCTTTGAACTTTTTCGCCCATGGATTGCCGGCGAATGCATAACCAGATCCGAAGAGTCCGGGCTTTGTTGTGATCCAGCTGACAGAGCCATAGACAGTGGCATTATTCAATGCTGCTGCCATCAGGCTCATCAAGGAGTCTCCATTCATCCGGTGTGGCGGGAAACTGTCTGTACCTGCTGAATAATAGCCAGCTCCCGAGTAGCAGGAGCCAATGGATGCCACTGTAAGACTGTCGCAATATCTACCAATGACTTTTAACCTGTTATCGATCTGCGGATCTTTGATGGATTGATAGTTCAGTTCTACATCACCCATCTCAAGTATGGAGACCCTGCGGCCCATATGGCCATGACTGTCGAACCAGATATTGCCGATCATGGCGTGTTCCTTATCCATGATCCGGCTGATCCTTGCAGTAGCTTCATCAATGGAATTGGCGATAATAAAACGGATCTTTTTCCGGTGCCAGAGTTGATTCCACCAGGCTTGCGTATGAAAACTCATCATGGCAGCGTCTGGGAATGAGGATTTGTTGGATAGTACGATGTTCAGCCTTTTAATGTTATTTGGCACACTGTCAACAGTTCTGGCGTAGCTATGTTGACTAAACGATAATAATATTATCAATACGATTATGGTTTTCATGTTGAGAGCAACTAAAACTAGTCAATAAATCCAAACGGAAGCAAGTGCCCAATTTTTTGGAACATAACTGTGCTCTGGGAATATCTTTTTTACAGGTTACAGGTTCCAGGTTGCAGGTTCCAGTGTTTTTTTCTGCGACCTGCAACCTGTATCCTGCCAACTGCTATAAGCAACCTGTAACCTGTAACCTGCCACCTGCAATAATCTTCCCT
>JAHEFC010000035.1 GCA_024640385.1 Sphingobacteriales bacterium | reverse complement strand
ATGGTTCTGAACAGGTCAGCAGGAGTTGGATGCTTGAACGCCCATCTTCTCGCATACTCACGGAAGGAAAAATCGAAAAGCTCTTTACCCAGTATGGTTTCACGAAGTATATTCAATCCCGCTGAAGCCTTTGCATATGCATTGGACCCCACGCTGGATACATAATCACCTTTGGTCATGATCGGCTCCAGTTTATCCTTGGGCAAACTCATGTAATCTGTCACGGTATATGCAGGTCCCCTGCGAGAAGGGAATCCCGGTTCAAATTCCTGCTCTGCAATGTATTGGCAGAACGAATTCAGTCCCTCGTCCATCCACCACCATTGGCGCTCATCTCTGTTGACGATCATGGGGAAGAAATTATGCCCCACCTCGTGAATGATCACCCCAATGGCCCCATTCCTGGTGGCCGCTGAATAGTTGCCGCTCTTGTCAGCACGACCATAATTCATCGCCAGCATGGGATACTCCATACCAATATTCGCCTCTACTGACTGGGCTACGGGGTAAGGATAAGGTATGCTGATCTTTGAATACACTTTAAGCGTATGTTCTACCACCCTGGTGGAATACTTACTGTAAATGGGATAGGCTTCTTTTCCATAGAAACTCATGCACATCACCTTCTTACCATCTATATTGGTGGCCATCGCATCCCATACCAATCTGCGCGAGGTATTGAAAGCAAAATCCCTGACATTCTGTGCTTCAAACATCCATGTCTTTTTCCCGGTCTTTTTTGTTTTTGAATTCTCCAGTGCTTCCTGGAGCGTGATGATCTCCACGGGCTCTTTGGATGTTTGCGCTTTCTGGTATCTTGCCAGTTGCGCAGGCGTTAACACCGCACTGTAATTCTTACACTCTCCTGTTGAAGCCACCACATGGTCCGAAGGAACGGTGATCTTCACTTTATAATTACCAAAGGTGAGTGCAAACTCTGATCCACCGGTGAACTGCAGCGTCTGCCAACCCTGGAAGTCGCTATACACAGCCATCCTGGGAAACCACTGCGTGATGGAGTAGAGATTATTATCGTCATCAGCAAAATGCTCATAACCTCCCCTGTCCCCACGCGACTTCTCATTGAGTTTGTAATTCCACTTTACATTGAATACAAATTTCTGTCCTGGCTTTAATGGAACCGGAAGATCCAGCCGCATCATGGTTTGATTGATGGTATACTCAAGCTTCTTGCCCAGGGCATCAGTCAGCGATGTAATGTTCACCCCCAACCCTTCGAGGCGGGCGTTATCAAGTCCATCCAGGTAACCTTCCGTTATCCGGCCAGGCATTGATCCGGTCTGGATGCGGTTTGCATCAACTGTCTTCTTATGAAAATTCTCATCCAGCTGCACCCAGATATACTTTAACACATCCGGCGAGTTATTATAGTAAGTCACAGTCTCTGCGCCTGTCAGAACATTCCTGGCCTCATCGATATCCACACTGATATCGTAATCGGCACGCTGCTGCCAATATTTGGGACCCGGCGCACCGGATGCAGTGCGATATTCATTAGGGTCCTGCAAAAGATAATCCAGCTGCTCAAACCTGTTTCCATGGTTACTGCCGGGATTATGGGGCGTCTGCGAAAAACTTACCTTACCGAGCACAGTCAGTGCCAGCACAAAAACAAAAAATCTCATGTTTAAAATTTTGGGATCCTGTCAACAACCATATTCAAAGACAGCAATAGAATGCCCAGTGAAATAACCACTACCCAGAGCCTCATGCTGAACTTTGTAAAACGGCTTACTAATCCTCCAACCAGGAGTATGGACAAAACTACGAAAAGCTGGCCTATTTCCAGCCCCAGGTTAAATGCCAAAAGACTCCAGCCCAGGCTCTGTTCTTCCATCAGGCTGAACCTGATGGCATTGGCATAGCCCATGCCGTGGATCAGCCCGAACCCCAGGGCCAGCGCATAATGCAGCCGGATCGAAAGACGGTCGGATATGTTAAAAAGATTAACAATTGCTGTGATCACAATGGTCAGGGGGATCAGGAATTCTACCCAATCGGCTGAAAACCTGATCAGATCGAGTACAGAAAGCCAGAGCGTAATAAAATGACCGATCGTAAAGGCAGTCACCAGCACCAGCACTTTCTTCCATTCGCTCAACCTGAACACCACAGCCAGTGCTGTAATGAACAGGATATGATCCACGGCGTCGAGGCTGATAATATGCTCCCAGCCCCAAAAAAAATAGGTGGAAAAATCGTTCATGAAGGGCAAAGTAAAAAGTTAAAAGTCAAACGTCAAAAGCATTACCGAATCTGGAATACGAAATCCGGAATTCGGAATTCGTCAATCCGCCAATCCGTTAATTCGTAAATTCGCCCTCCATGCTCTACATCCTGATCTACCTGACATCCATTTTCGCAAGCCCGGCGGAGAATCACCCCTTCTTCGTGAGCGTGATCGAGGCAGAATATTATAAAAAGCAAAACCTGGTGGGCATTTCCTGCAAAATATTTAACGACGACATGGAAACCTCCCTGAAAAAATACTCCGGTCAGCCCATAGATATCATCAATGGCGACAAAAACGCCAACAAGCAGAAAATGGCCGGCTTCTTCCCCCAACACCTGAAAGTGAAGATCAACGGCAAACCAGTGAACTATGAAGTGTTGGGTTATGAAAATGAAAAAGACGCCGTGTTTGTGTACCTTGAACTAAAAGGTACCGGTGAACCGAAGAAATTTGAGATAGAAACCAACCTGCTCTATGACCTTGACAAAAGCCAGGTGAACCTGGTTCATTTCATTAAAAACGGCGAAAGACAAACACAAAGACTGACTTATCCCAATACCTCAGCCATTTTTGAATAGTAAATACAACACCATGAAGAAAGTTTTCCTGTTGATCACCCTCCTGTTTTGCGGAGGCATGCTTTTCGCGCAGCAAGCGGTAAAAAAATCCTATCCAGACATCAATATCCCTTACAAGAAGTTCAAATTGGAGAATGGTCTCACCCTCATCGTGCATGAAGACCACAAAGCTCCTGTAGCCGCTTTCAACATCTGGTACCACGTGGGTTCAAAAAATGAGAAGACCGGCAAAACGGGCTTTGCACATTTGTTTGAACACCTGATGTTCAATGGCTCCGAACATTTCAACGATGATTATTTCCAGCTGATGGAATCCATCGGTGCCACTGACCTTAACGGAACCACCAATAACGACAGAACAAATTATTTCGAAACCTTTCCCGTGAGCGCTCTCGATAAAGTGCTCTGGGCAGAAAGTGACCGCATGGGCTTTCTATTGAAAGCTATTGATTCGGGCAAACTGGCGGAACAACGCGGTGTAGTCCAGAACGAAAAAAGACAGTACGAAAACCAACCCTATAGCGTAAGCGAAGAACTCACCGTTAAGAGCACCTACCCTGCCGGGCATCCCTATTCCTGGACCGTGATCGGATCCATGGAAGACCTTGATGCTGCTTCTTTGAAAGATGTACAGGATTGGTTCAAGACCTATTATGGCCCCAATAACGCCATCGTTGTCATAGCAGGTGATGTGAATACGGATGATGTTTTGCAAAGAGTGAAAAAATATTTCGGCGACATTCCTGCTTCCCCGCCCATTTCAAAACACAGCGAATGGATCGCACCAATGAAGGGCAAACACTACCAGGTAGCGCAGGACAGGGTTCCACAAGCCCGCCTACAGAAAACCTGGAACGTACCGTCATGGGGCACCAAACAGATCAGTGACCTGAAACTGTTGGGCTCCGTATTGGCAACAGGTAAAACATCCCGTCTTTATAAAAGACTGGTCTATGACGAACAGTTGGCATCCAATGTATATACTTATGCAGATGAAAGAGAGATCGGATCTCAGTTCAATATCATCGCTGATGCAAAACCAGGTGTCAGTCTTGGTAAGATCGATACCGTGATCAATGAAGAACTGAAAAAAATACTTGCCACAGGTCCCACTGCCCAGGAACTCGAAAGGGCCAAGACCCGCTATTTCTCCGGCGTAGTGAAAGGCATGGAAAGAATTGGCGGATTTGGCGGCAAGAGTGATATCCTGGCAGAAGCCGAGATCTATGGTGGTGATGCAGCACATTACAAAATGAACTATCAATACGTGAAAGACGCTACCATAAGCGATGTACAGAAAGCAGGTCAACTGTGGCTGTCCGATGGTGAATATGTGCTCAATATTGTACCTTATGGAGAGTATGCTACTACACCATCAACTATTAGCCGTGCAGAAACTCCGGCACTGGGTCAATCAGTTATACCCAAATTCCCGGAAGTAAAACAGTTCAGCCTGAGCAACGGACTGAAAGTGGCTTTTGTAGAAAGAAAAGCAGTACCTGTGGTGAACATGTCGCTCATGATCAATGCTGGCTATGCGGCCGATATGGGAGCCTATGGACTGGCCACTATGGTAGGAACGATGTTGACCGAGGGAACTAAAACCAGGACCTCATTACAACTCTCTGACCAGATGGCTGATCTTGGAGCTTCTATTTACTGCAATTCTGATCTTGATAATACCTACCTGGGATTGAGTGCGTTAAAAAATAACATTGATGCATCGTTGGCGCTCTATGCCGATGTTTTACTGAATCCTGCTTTTCCACAAAAGGATTTTGAAAGGAAGAAAAAAGAACAACTGCTGGACATCAAACAGGAACAGTCGCAGCCTTTTGGTATGGGACTTCGTGTACTGCCTAAAGTGATCTATGGAGCAGGCCATTCCTACAGCATGCCATTCACAGGCACCGGTACGGAAGCCTCAGTGGAAAAAATGAAACGTGACGACCTGGTGCTGTTTCACAATACCTGGTTCGCCCCTAATAACGCAACACTTGTAGTGGTAGGAGATATCACTGAATCAGAACTGAAAACAAAGCTTGAAAAAAATCTGGCTTCATGGAAAGCTAAGCAGGTTCCCCAGAAGAATATCAAAGACGTAGCGCTGGCACAGAAGCCAACCGTATATATTGTTGACAAACCAGACGCGATCCAGAGTATTATTTTCGCAGGAACAGTGAGCCCTGCTGCCAAAGACCCCGACTATGAAACACTGCAGATGGCCAACCGGATCCTGGGTGGCGATTTCACTTCCCGGGTGAATATGAATTTGCGGGAAGATAAGCATTGGAGTTATGGCGCTGGTTCTGTATCGCTGGATGCTAAGGGACCTGGTATGTTCATCACCTATGGACCAGTACAGACGGACAAGACCAAGGAATCCATGCAGGAGATCCTGAAAGAGCTGAACCAGTATATTGGCGACAAACCAGCCACGGAAAAAGAGTTCCAGAAAGTAAAGAACAATGCCGTACTGCAGTTGCCTGGCATCTGGGAGACCAATGGCTCAGTGTTGAGCACCTTGCAGAGCAATCTGAATTATGAAAGAGGACAGGACTATCTGAAAAATTATCCCACCATGTTGCAGAACATGCAATTGGCCGATGTACAGAAATCAGCCAAAAAACTGATCCATCCCAACAGTCTTGCCTGGGTGATCGTAGGTGATAGAAGCAAGATCGAAGCAGGTATCAGGGAACTGAATCTCGGGGAGATCAAATTCATTGATTCTGAAGGCAATCCCGTGAAATAAAAACACAATAATCGACATAAAACCACTCAAGTCTTGGGTGGTTTTTTTATTTTACAAGAAACCAATTCGAATGCGCTATATATTAATCTTTTTCATTTTTATAACACCTGCACTTTCTTATGCACAGAGCAGCGTTGATGAACAGATCCACGTTAACAATACCCTCAAAGTTCTGTTTGAAGCCCTTTCCGACTTGAGCCTTGAACAGGTCAAAAAAAATACCACTGCCGATTTCATGGTGTTGGAAGCTGGGGAGATCTGGAATTTGGATACTATAGCTTCAAAAATAAACCAGCTCAAACCGCTTAAACCAGTGCGAATTAACGCAATTAAATTCCTCAGGACTGAGATCCATAACAACACCGCCTGGGTGGCCTATGAAAACCGGGCAGACATTACCATAAACGGGCAGAAAACATTAAAGGAATGGCTGGAAAGTGCATTCCTGGTAAAGCAAGGCGCCGAATGGAAAGTCAGTATGTTACATTCCACGCCTCTAACCCCGAAAAAGAATTGAATGGCTTATAAGAAGCTGTGATATTTGACGTTATAACCCAATCATTCATTCACTTAAGGTCAGATGGCATTGAAAGACTATTTACTCAACTGGCTCAGGAACTCGGAGGAATACAAAAACCTTGTTGCGGAGAACAATCAACTCAACAGCATGCAGGGCTATCCGCCCGGGCATTTCTATTCCCCTGTTGTTAACGCAAAGGAAATCCAACACAGAGACACAGAGATATGGGGAGATAGTACAACAACTCTGCATGGCATAGATCTCAACATGGAAGAGCAACTGGCCTTGGCAAGAGCATTCAGCGCCTATTATCCAGAACTTCCCTATCTGCCGGAGAAAAAACTGAAAACAAGATACTATTTCGAAAACGATTATTACACGCATAACGACGGCATCGTACTGTATTCCATGATCCGCCATCTCAAACCCAAAAAGATCATCGAGATCGGATCGGGATTTTCTTCGGCCATTATGCTGGACACCAATGAGCATTGTTTAAACGGATCCGTCCAACTTTGTTTCATCGATCCTTATCCTGAAAGACTGTACGGATTATTGAATGAGCAGGATAAACAACATTGCAAGGTGATCGCGACCGATGTTCAGGCAGTGCCGTTGGAATTTTATATCGAACTTGATGCCGGAGATATCCTGTTTATCGACAGCTCTCACGTGGTCAAAACCGGTAGTGATCTGCATCATATCTTATTCAATATTCTCCCCTTACTCAAGCCGGGCGTTTTTATTCATTTCCACGATATTTTCTTTCCTTTTGAATACCCCAAAGCCTGGGTCATGGCCGGCCGCAACTGGAATGAGAACTATGTGCTCCGGGCCTTCCTGACGAATAACGAAAAATTCAGGATCAGGCTTTTTTCAGACTATCTGTATAAAAAGCATACCGACATTTATTGGGACCTGCCACTGGCATACAATGTGCAGGGTACCAGCCTCTGGATCGAGAAAATGTAGTAAAATTCTGACACAACTAATTATTCCCATTACTGCCATATGGCCTAGTTTTGCAACAGTAAAATGAAGCCATATGAAATGCATTTCTGTGTTCCTTGTACTGGTCTTAACGGTAATGTATAGTTGCAATAATGCTCCCGAACAAGGTTCTGGAATTGATTCAATGCCCCTTGCACCCGACACCTCTGTGTCTCCCATGAAGATAAACCCTGACACCTCTGCACCTGTTCCCACGGGCGATAATAGTATGACCTCACTGGATTGGAACGGCACGTATAAAGGGGTGGTTCCCTGTGCTGATTGCGAGGGTATAGAAACCATATTGACCATCAACCTGGATAAAACTTATACGCTCACTACTAAGTACCTGGGGAAAAAAGATGCAAAACTGAATACCAGTTCCGGCAGTTTCACCTGGAGCGCAGATGGTAGCACCATCACACTGGGTGGGATCAAGAATGCCCCCTCGCAATACAAAGTGGGTGAGAACAGATTGTTCCAGCTCAACATGAAAGGAGAAATGATAACAAGTCAGCTGGCTCCTAAGTATATCCTCGAAAAACAACCCGGTGGAACTACAGTTAGCGATGCGCCCATCTCAGACACTTACTGGAAGCTTACAGAACTGCTTGGCAAGCCGGTTGATACTGCTGTAAAAAGAAAAGAAATGTTCCTGCAATTTGATAAAGAAAGCGGCCGGGTAACGGGAAGCGGCGGCTGCAATGCTATCAGCGGCACCTACACTGCAGAAGCCAATGGCAAGATCACGATGTCAAAAATGATCAGTACCAGGATGGCCTGTCCTGCCATGCAGGATGAAAGCGCCTTCCTGCAGGCCTTATCCAAAGTGAACACTTATATCGTCACCGGCAACAAGCTGCAACTGACCACTGGCAAAATGGCACCGTTGCTGGTGTTTGAAGCAGTTAAAAAATAAACGCTAAATCAAACTAATATGAAAAAAAATTCATTGTTTGTTTTGATACTGATTACGCTTATAACTTCTTGTTCAAAAAAAAGTACCGTGTCTACCACACCTTCTGCTGAAACTGCATTGGTTGGCACCTATTGGAAATTGATCGAGATCCAGGGGCAGCCGGTTGATGAATCCAAACTCTCAAAGCCTCCATTTCTGTTACTGAATGCAGATGGAAGACTTAGTACCTCCGCAGGTTGTAATACCATGATGGGAGGATATACACTGAAAGAACCACTTGGCATCACGTTCAGTCCTAACATGGCCGCTACGATGATGGCCTGCCCGGATATGAAAATGGAAGATGAGTTCAAAGCAATATTGACCGAAGTAAACAACTATGCCATTTCCGGAAAATATCTGAGTCTTTCAAAAAACAAGATGGCCCCCCTGGCCAGGTTTGAAAAAGCCGTTCAGCCAAAATAATTATATAGTCTCAGAACAAAGGGTTGCATTGATTTGTAACCCTTTTTTTAATTATATCTTAATGAAAATATTCTTTGGTTTCAGCCTGATCGTTTTGTTTACAACACTGTCAACCCGGGGCCAGTCCCTTAAACCGGGTTTTGATAAAGAAGAAATGCTGGAGGTGATGTATGTATCGGCCAGAACCGGCAGTGATTCCAGTTATTTCATGGACTCCAATTATGTTCCTGAACCAACCCATTTTAAAAGACTGTATAGATCGCCGGTCATAGGTTTAGAAAATTTGTACGAAATATGGACCAGTGAAAAAACAGCTATCATTTCGGTAAGAGGTACTGTTGCCAAGCCCCAAAGCTGGCTGGCCAATTTCTACTCAGCCATGATCCCTGCCAAAGGATTTATCAAGATCTCTGAGACAGATAGTTTCTTTTACCAGGTGGCATCAAATCAATTGGCTGCTGTGCACTCGGGATGGATGATCTCTACTGGATTCATTGTACGCGACCTGATGCCCAGAATGGATTCATTGTACCAGGCAGGCTTCCGTGATGTGATCATCACGGGCCACAGTCAGGGCGGAGGCATCTCCTATCTGTTAAGTGCCTATTTATATAACCTGCAGAAACTGGATCAGCTTCCAAAAGATATCCGTTTCAAAACCTATTCCACTGCAGCGCCAAAACCTGGCAACCTGTACTTCGCTTATGATTACGAAGCGGCAGCACAGGGCGGCTGGGCATTCAATATGGTGAGCATGTACGATTGGGTGCCGGAAATGCCATTCTCGGTGCAAACCACGGATGACTTTAATACGGTGAGCCCGTTCAGAAACATCCCGGAGATCATTGGTAAGCAGAATTTAAAGAACAGGATCGTCTTCAATACACTTTACAAAAAACTCAGCAAGCCTCCCAAAAAAGCCCGCGACCGCTACAGAAAATACCTGGGCGACAAGATCACGCCGCAGGTCTCCAAGAGTTTAAAGGGTTTTGAAAAACCGGGCTTTTATAACAGTAATAACTATACCCGTGCCGCCACCCCCATCATCCTTTCACCCGATGCAGCATACGACCAGAAATATCCGGACGATGGAAAAAATTTCTGGAAGCATCATATGCATCAGCCCTATATTTACCTGCTGAGCAAAATGAAATAAATGGGTAGTGTAAAGAACGTAGAGTTTAAAGCCAGGGTGCCGGAAATAGAAAGTTATGAACAAAAATTATTGAGCCTGTATCCTGAGTTCAAGGGCCTCGACCACCAGGTAGATACCTATTTCAATGTTCCGCATGGCCGGTTAAAACTCCGCGAGGGCAATATCGAAAACGCCCTGATCCAGTACAACCGCGAAAACATTGCAGGGGCAAAACAGTCTGATGTGATCCTGTATCAACACCAACCCGATCCTGCGCTTAAAACAATTCTGGCCCTGCAACTGGGGATCAAACAGGTCGTGGATAAAAAACGAAAGATCTATTTCGTTGACAATGTCAAATTCCATTTCGATGTAGTGGAAGGCCTCGGTACTTTCCTGGAAGTGGAAGCGATCGACCATACAGGCGAATTCACCAGCGAGTATCTCAGATCGCAATGCGACTATTACAAGGATTTTTTTGGGCTCAATGAGGCAGACATGCTGGAAGGCTCTTATAGCGATATGCCTGCTCTCTAATAACGACACAGTAATACAAGAAAAATTAACCGGCAATTTTGTTTCTTCACGATCAAACTAACATCATGAGATCCTTTCTGATATTGCTTTTCGCCTGCTTATTTTATGATGCCCTGGCACAGAAAACCAACCTTATCAATAATGTCCAGATCTTTAATGGGAAAGATGAAAAAACAACTACAGGCAATGTACTGATCGTGGGTAACCTGATCAGCAAGATCTCCACCACGCCAATTCCTATTAATAAATCTGGCGATGTGCAGATCATTGATGGCAAGGGGAAATTCCTGATGCCCGGCCTGATCGATGCGCATGTGCACACCATGATGGAATCTATTCCCATGCAGGTGGCCATGATGGCGGATATCGGTTATGTGAACCTGTTAGCTGCGAGCGCGGCGGAAAAACAATTGCTCCGTGGCTTCACTTCGGTGCGTGACCTGGGCGGAAATTCTCTTAGTTTGAAAATAGCCATTGACCAGGGGCTGGCCAAAGGCCCACGTATCTATCCCAGCGGTGCTACCATTTCTCAAACCGGAGGCCATGGAGATTTTGGGCTGCCCACGGATGTGCCCCGGCAAATTGGTGGTCCTTTATCTTATATGGAAAAAACCGGTATGACCATCATCGCTGACGGGGCCGATCAGGTACTGATGCGCACCCGGGAACAACTGAGACAGGGAGCGTCACAAATCAAACTCATGGCTGGTGGCGGAGTAACCTCCAATTATGACCCCCTTGATGTGGCCCAATATTCAGATGAAGAATTCAAAGCAGCGGTATTGGCTGCTGAAAACTGGGGCACTTATGTGACTGTACATGCTTACACGCCGAAGGCTATCACTACCGCTATAAATGCAGGTGTCAAATGCATAGACCATGGTCAGCTGATCGATGAACCAACAGCCAGGCTGATGGCAGAAAAAGGCATCTGGCTTTCTCTTCAGCCATTTTTGGACGATGAAGATTCGAACCCGCATCCAGAAGGATCAGCCAACAGAAAAAAACAACTGGAGATGAGCAGTGGCACCGAGAATGCTTATGCCCTCGCAAAAAAGTATAAGATAAAAACAGCCTGGGGAACCGATGTATTATTTGATCCTAAGATCGCAGCGAGGCAGAATGCAAAACTGACAAAACTCGTCAAATGGTATACGCCTTATGAAGTATTAAAGATGGCGACATCTACCAACGCGGAACTACTTGCCCTCAGCGGTCCGCGCAATCCCTATCCCAACAAACTGGGTGTGATCGAAGAAGGCGCTTATGCAGACATGATCCTGGTAGACGGGAATCCGTTTCAGAATATCAAACTGATCGAAGACCCTGCAAAGAATTTTATGTTGATCATGAAAGATGGGGTGGTCTTTAAGAACACGATCAAATGATCATTGTCGCTTAGCCATTTCTTCCGCAATACGTTTTGATTCTTCATCGCCCTGCCGGAGATGGTCGATGATGCTTTTGCGGTTGGTATCACTGTGGTTCTGGCTTAGTTTGAACACATTATCCAACTCCTCCACTTTGATCTCGAAGGCTACGATGGCATTAGAGAGTTTTTCTACATAGTCGGGAGGCAGTTGATCAAAATTAGAAGGAGAATGCGGGTTGTTCTCGAAATGATCGGTGGTACGTTTTAAAATATCCAGCAAGGCCTGGTGATCCGTGTATCTCATCTCTCCCCGGGCATGCACGGTGATATAGTTCCAGGTGGATGCTGTTTTTGGATCTGAGTACCAGCTTGCGCTCACATAGGTATGCGGACCCGTAAACAGCGCGAGTACGGTGGGATTGACCTCAAATGCTTTATGATGATCGGTGCTCTTCATGATATGTCCCGAGAGAAAAATCCCATCTTCTTTCTCATCTATGAACACGGGTACCTGGGTTGCCACGGGTTTGCCATGCGCATCAACTCCGCATAGCGTAACGAAAGGATGCGCGCGCATGAATGTGAGGACTCGCTCCTGATCGGTCTCGCTAAAATAAGGCAGCTTGTACATTGTCCTTAATGTGATAAATGTGATAAATGTGATGAATGTGGCAAATGAATGTGATAAATGAAATGTGATTATAATTCATTTTATGCATTCCTCACATTCATTCATCACATTCCCACATTTATCACACTCATCACATTCCTAAACCAAGACTTCAACCACTTGAGTAGAAGGCATACCAGCATTCCGCACACTTATACTTCTCACTGCATTGTTGGCAAACTCGATAAACGCGGCTTTGGTGATCTCGTCGTTACTTTCCATGATGGGCACGCCCATATCACCGCCTTCGCGGATGGATTGTACCAGTGGGATCTCGCCGAGGAATGGTAAATCAAATTGATCGGCCAGCTTCTTGCCGCCTTCTTTTCCGAAAATATAATACCGGTTTTGAGGTAGCTCTGCCGGGGTGAACCAGGCCATGTTTTCAACAAGGCCGATGATGGGCACTTTGATCTGCGCCTGCCCGAACATGGCTATCGCTTTTTTAGCATCTGCGAGGGCAACATCCTGTGGTGTGGTCACTACAATGGCGCCGGTCACGGGAACGGTTTGCACCAGGGTAAGATGGATATCACCGGTTCCAGGAGGCATATCAATGATCAGGTAATCCAGTTCTTCCCACATCACTTCGGTCACAAACTGCCTGATGGCCGAACTGGCCATGGGGCCTCTCCAGACTACCGCGCTTTTCTCATCCACCAGTAATCCAATGCTCATCAACTTGATTCCGTATTTCTCAATGGGAACGATCATATCCTTCCCTTCATAGTTGGTCATCAAGGGCCTTTGTCCGCGCACCCCGAACATGATGGGCACACTGGGTCCATAGATATCCGCATCCATCAGGCCCACTTTGGCCCCGCCCCTGGCCAGAGCAAGAGCGAGATTTGCCGATACGGTAGATTTTCCTACCCCACCCTTACCACTCACTACGGCGATGATATTTTTGACCTTGCTGAGCAGGGCCTTGCCATCCGCCCTGTTGGTAGTGGTATTGGCAGTGAATTTCACGGTCACTTCCAGATCGGCCCCAACATGCTGATGGACAGCATTTTCACAATCCCTGCGGATCAATTCTTTAAGAGGACAGGCCGGAGTGGTCAATACAATAGTGAAACTTACCTTATTACCATTGATCTCAATATTCTGCACCATATTCAGGGTCACCAGATCCTTTTTGAGGTCCGGTTCCTGTACATGGCTTAAGGCTTTTAGTATATCCTCGGGGGTCATATTCAATAAATTGTTAAAGAAATTTATGCGCTGCAAAGGTAACCAATCAACCCCTTACTTTGTTTATTGTGAACAATGGATGTAAATTGCCTTTTCCTTGATGAAGAAACTTTTACGATACTTTCTCATAATATCCCTGCCATTCTGGACTTTTAAAGCCCAGGCCCAATTTGAGAGTTTTAAAGACTCCGTGGTGCAGCTGTATGGTGTGGTGATGACGGCCGACAGCCTTCGGGCCTTACCGGCAGTGAGCGTGGTTGTAAAAGGTACGGGCAGAGGCACGATCACCAATAACCAGGGGGTGTTCTCTATTGTGGTATTAAAAGGTGATAAAGTGGAGTTCACGTCCATTGGCTTCAAGCCCAAAACAGCTGAGATACCCCGCAATATTGAGGGCAACCAGTATAGTATGATCCAGCTGATGATCACAGATACTGTATATCTTCCGGCTACCATCATTAAGGCCAGACCTACAAGGGAGCAATTTGAACGGGATTTCGTGAATACGCCAGTGCCCGATGATCAGATCGAAATAGCCCGGCAGAATAACGACGAAACCAAGCGACGGATCCTGGCCCGAACCCTGCCTTCAGACGGCAAGGAAGCCACCAATTTCAATCTGAAACAAGGTGCCCAGAAATTATACTATACCGGGCAAACCCCTCCCATGAATATCTTCAACCCTGTTGCCTGGGCAGATTTTGTGAAAGCCTGGAAACGTGGTGATTTTAAGAGTAAGTAAAATTTACCGCTTGGTTTCCAGCTTCCACACATCATTACTATACCTGAAGTCCGGATGATTGGGCGTGCCCCCGTATTTTCCCCCTGTCATATAAATATTACCATGGAAAACGGTTGCCGCAATTCCGCCGCGGGGAGACCATGGCGCATCCATGCCGGTCCAGGTTTTTCCATCACTGCTCATCAATACCTGGCTGGTGAATTGGCCATTCCTGTTACAGCCCAATAACCAGATCTTATTGTCCATCACCTGCGCGGAATATCCGAATATCTGCTCTCCTTTTACAATTTCATCAGTAAGTTTCTCCCAGTTCAATGCGTCAGTGGATACCCATACATCGTTATCCAACAAATACAATTTTCCATTCATCTGCACTACCTGGCTATTACTTCTTTTACCAAATGGCAGATCATCTTTCTGTTTTGTCCAGCTAATACCATCCGTCGAATTCCATATATCTGCATATTTCCTCTCCTTATCTTCTCCCCCAATGATCCAGATCTTGTTATCGAAAACAAATGGATGATAAAAGAAGCGCGCCGGTAAATTGCCCTTTACCGTGCTCCACCGTTTCATATCAGTGGTGATGTGGATCTCTGGCCTGTAGCTGAATGTTTCAATATTGCCCTTGAAATAACCAAGGCCATAAACCGCACCTTTAAAAGGCACATAATCAAGAAATGCCAGATTATAGATCGAGTTGCTTAATGCAGATTTTTGCCAGCTCATCCCATCTGTTGAAAACCAGTTACCGTCTGCATGGAACACCCACATCGTATCCCTGATCGTGAACATCTGGAAATTATAACTCTTTTTCCAGTCAGCACTGTCCAGGAGTTTGGTCCATACATAACCCGTATCAGAATGGACGGAGGTTTGTACGGTTGGAGGATGATCTTTCTGTGTAGACCTGCCAGAGCAGGACAGAAAAACGATGAAGCACACGATGATCAGATTTTGTAGCATATGTTCAATAGTTTTTCACATTAAACACATTTCCACATTCATTATCTCACATTGATCACATTTATCACATTTATCATATTACACATATTGAAGCTCCGCTTCAATATGTGTAGAACCCTTCTTTGCTCTTCACGCCCAGTTTCCCTGCGGTAACCATATTCACCAACAGAGGACAGGGTGCATATTTCGGATTACCGAAACCTTCGTGCAATACGCGTAAAATAGCCAGGCAAACATCCAGGCCAATAAAATCGGCCAATTGCAAAGGGCCCATCGGATGGGCCATTCCCAGTTTCATCACCGTATCAATTTCTTCTTTTCCGGCAACGCCTTCATAGTATGTGTATATGGCCTCATTGATCATTGGCATCAAAATCCGGTTGGCTACAAAGCCCGGATAATCATTCACCACGCAGGGAACTTTCTCCAGCTTCTTCGTTGCTTCCACCACGGCATCGGTCACCGTTCTATCTGTAGCATAGCCATTGATGATCTCCACCAGTTTCATCACCGGCACCGGGTTCATGAAATGCATCCCGATCACCCGTTCCGGCCTTTTCGTCACTGAAGCGATCTTTGTTATTGATATGGAAGATGTATTGGTGGCAAGGACCGCTGAAGCTGTAGCATATTCATCTATCTCCTTAAATATTTTCAGCTTCACATCCACATTCTCCGTGGCGGCTTCGATCACAAGATCTGCAGCATGTATCCCC
>JAHEFC010000286.1 GCA_024640385.1 Sphingobacteriales bacterium | reverse complement strand
TACTTCAGCGAATTTTCCCTCATCAACGATCACTACACATTCAGGTTTATGCTTTGTAGCCTGCTCTACCAGCAGTTCGTGATTGGAATGGGCAGTCAGTATGGCTACCGTGAATTTATCCGGATTCGCCTCGATCACATCCAGGGCCTGCTTTCCAATGGATCCTGTAGATCCAAAAATGCCTATTCGTTTCCTCATTCCCGTTGTTGAAGTTGATACAGGTGCAGCCTTGGGCTGTGAAATAGGATTCATGTTTTAAAAATACGTTCTTTCGCCGACAACAGCATAAGGCTCCAGGGCTTCAGCCAGTTTTCTGTCGTTGCTCAACCTGGGCACTTTATTCTGACCTCCCAGTTTACCGATCGACTTCATATAATCAATGAACGCATTTTTCCTCAGAGACCTGATTACCAGGGGACTCAGAATATGCCCCCTCATGAGATCGTCATAATAAATGTTTTTGACCCTCAGATTCTCATTTACTTTAACAGCAAAGGATTCCAAATCTGCGGGAGCTTCCTCAAACTCAATAAACCATTCGTGGTAAGACTTGCCTTCCCCCTGCTGGATCATAGGTGCAACCGTGAATTCCGTGATCCTTACCCCTGATTCCTCTGCCGCTTTCATCAGGCTATATTCCACCTCTTCCCCGATAACGTGTTCACCAAATGCAGAGATAAAGTGTTTCACCCTGCCCGTGACCACCAAACGATAAGGTTTAACGGACAGGAACTTTACAGTGTCTCCAATATTATAACCCCAGAGACCTGCATTGTTGTTCACAATAAGCACATAATTTTCCCCTGCTTTTACGTCCTCCAGCAATAATCGGGTGGGATTTTCACTGAAAATCTCCTGGGCAGGTATGAATTCAAAAAAAATACCCGAGTTGGAGTTCAGCAACAGTCCTTCTTCTTTTTGGCTGTCCTGGAAGGCAAAAAAGCCTTCTGAAGCAGGATATGTCTCAATAGTATCCAGCTCCTTGCCAATGGTTGCAAAGAGTTTTGCCTTGTAGGGGTCAAAATTTACGCCTCCATGGACCAATACGGTAAGGTTGGAGAACAATTCGGACGCTTTTTTGCCCGTCAGTTGGATCAAACGGTCAAAATACATCTGCATCCAGGGTGGGATGCCACTGATCAGTGTCATATCCTGGCTGTTGGTTTCCTCAACGATCTTATCGAGTTTTGTCTCCCAGTCTTCTATACAATTGGTCTCGTATGTTGGTAACTGATTGGTTCTCAAGTAACTGGGTACATGATGGTTAACAATTCCACTAAGTCTGCCTGTAGGTATGCCACCTACTCTTTCCAGCTCCGGTGAACCGGAGAGAAAGATCATTTTACCATTGGTGAACAGGTGGTTCCCTGTTTCAGCTATATAACAGAGCAGGGCATTCCTGGCGGTATTGATCTGGTTGGAAATGGAATCCCGGGTGATCGGTATGTATTTGACACCGGAGGTAGTGCCGGAAGTTTTGGCAAAATAAATAGGCTGCCCCTTCCACAACACATTATGCTTCCCCTCTTTGATCTGCTCAATGTATGGCTTGAAAGATTCGTAATCCCTGATAGGGACTGCTCTTTTGAAATCCTCGTAGCTATTAATGTCCTGGAAATGATGCTCCCGGCCAAAATCCGTGTTTTTGGCTGCTTTTACCAGATCCCTGAGGATTTTTTTCTGGTCCTCAGCGGCTGTGGACATACCTTTACGGATCTGTTTGTGAATATAATTGGCAAAAGGCCTGGCAAGGAATGATTTGATCTTCATCGGAATATGGCAAGAATATGAAACAAAGATAATTTTACATTTCATTCATAGGTTACCGCCCGTAACTTTTTTTAGAGCAATTCTTTGTGGGTTAGTATTTTACCCATACCTTTGCACTCCTAAATTTTGGCATATCATGTTTGCAGTTGTAAAGATCGCCGGTCAGCAGTTCAGGGTCCAGGAAGGCCAGAACCTGTATGTACCTCATATAACCGGCAATACCGGAGACCAGGTAGAATTCACTGATGTTCTCCTGACAGATGACAATGGAACCCTTTCTGTAGGACCGGAAGTGAAAGTGAAAGTGGCTGCTGAGATCCTTGGAGAAAAACAAGGTGATAAAGTGATCGCTTTCAAAATGAAAAGAAGAAAAGGTTTCAGGAAAAAAAGAGGTCATCGTACATTATTCACTCAAATCAGGATCAACAAGATCGCTTAAGCGAAAACCTATAAACTCTATTAAACATGGCACATAAAAAAGGTGAAGGTAGCGTAAAGAACGGCCGTGATTCACAAAGCAAACGTCTCGGTGTCAAAATATTCGGAGGCCAGCCAGCCGCTGCAGGCAGCATCATCGTACGTCAGCGCGGTACAGAATATCATCCTGGTAAAAATGTTGGAGTTGGTAAAGACTTTACCATATTCGCATTGACAGATGGTGTGGTTGAGTTCAAGAAAGGAAGGTCAAACAAGACTTTCATTTCTGTTGCTCCGGTGCAAATTGCCGGCTAACTACTACCCGATTTATTGGTTCTTCTCTGTATAAAATTAATTCTGCTAAAAAAAAAGTTTTGGCAGAATTAATTTTTTTTTACTTTTATACCTAGTAACCCATTTACTAAACCATTAAATTCAAAAAAAACATGGCAACAGCAAAGAAAGCTGCAGCAAAAAAAGCAGTTAAGAAAGCGGTAGCAAAGAAAGCAGTTAAGAAAGCCGTTAAGAAGGCTGCAGTTAAAAAAGCAGTTAAAAGAGCAGTAGTTAAAAAAGCCATTAAAAAGGCTGTAGTGAAGAAAGCAGTTAAAAGAGCAGTAGTTAAAAAAGCTCTGAAGAAAGCCGCTTCTAAGAAATAACTTCTCCAAAAAACTTCAGGTATACTACCTGGAGTTTTTTTTTATTTCTAACCACTAAATTCAAAAAAACATGGCAACAGCAAAGAAAGCAGCTAAAAAAGCAGCTCCTAAAAAAGCAGCTAAAAAAGCGGCTCCAAAGAAAGCAGCTAAAAAAGCAGCTCCAAAGAAAGCAGCCAAGAAAGCTGCCAAGAAGAAGTAATCACTTCTCTTTGGATAAAATAACAAAGTCCTCTTTTGGAGGACTTTTTTTATTCCCCCTACTCCACTAATTTGCCCTCTAAGATTGTATCATGGTCGATAATTACTTCATCGCCGATCAGTTCTCCCTGCTTTCCAAACTCATGGATATACATGGAGAGAACGCTTTCAAGTCAAAGTCATACGCTATCGCCGCCTTCAACATTGAAAAACTTCCGGTGCAACTCAATACATTAAGCGCGGAGCAGATCTTTGCCCTGAAAGGAATGGGCGAATCAACCGGCAGGAAAGTATTGGAGATCCTGCAGCATGGGAAACTTGATGCATTGGAAAAACTGATCGCCCAAACGCCCCCGGGCGTGATCGAGATGATGAATATCAAAGGCATCGGGCCTAAAAAGATCAATACTATCTGGAAAGAAATGCAGGTGGAAAGTCTGGGCGAACTCCTGTATGCCTGCGAAGAGAACAGGCTGTTGTTGTATAAAGGTTTCGGTGCAAAAACACAGCAGAATGTAATTGACGCCATTAAATTCTACAATTCCAACCGCGACAGTTTCCTTTTTGCAGAGGTTGAAAGCTATGGGAACCAGATCAACGATCTTCTCCAAAACGGATTTGCCGGCGAACTGATATCATTCTCCGGAGAATACCGGAGACAATGCGAGATCATCCGGCAGATCGATTGGGTAACAACCATACCGGAGGAGAAACTCACTGCTTTCCTCGCCGGGCATCAGCTTGAAAAAACCGGTTCTGCCCCGCCCCTCCATTTCTATAAAGGCGAACACCATGTGGCACTGGCTTTTCTCATTACTGACAGGCACGATTTCTATCGCCAGCTTTTTGAAACCAGTTGCAGCAGCGAATTCCTCCTGGCATGGAAAAGCCGGTTCAGCATCAGCAAGGCATCCAGCGAAGAGGAATATTTTTCCGGGAACCATATTCATTTCATACCTGCCTGCCTGCGAGAACAGCCAGAGATCATAGATGATGCGTTCAACGATCTTCCTCCGCTGATCCAGCCTTCTGATATCCGCGGCATCATACATTCTCACAGCACCTGGAGCGATGGTTCCAACAGCATTGAGGAAATGGCAGAGGCCTGTATAAAAAAAGGGCTGGAATACCTGGTGATCAGTGATCACAGCAAATCTGCATTTTATGCCAATGGTCTCAATGAAGAACGCATAGCAGCGCAGCATCAGCTGATCAACGAACTCAATAAGAAACTAGCCCCTTTCCGCATTTTCAAAAGTATCGAATGTGATATCCTGAATGATGGAAGTCTCGATTATAACAATGATATCCTGGCCAGTTTCGATCTTGTTATCACCTCGGTCCATTCGAATCTGAAAATGACCGAAGAAAAGGCCATGTCCAGACTTCTTAATGCGATCCAAAATCCATATACTACCATATTAGGACATATGACGGGCAGGCTATTGCTTTCCCGTCCGGGTTATCCGGTTGACCATGATCAGATCATTGAAGCCTGTAAAAAGAACAATGTTGTGATAGAACTCAATGCCCATCCACGAAGGCTGGATATGGACTGGCGTTTCATTCGCAAAACCATTGCCCGAGGTGTTATGATATCCATAGATCCTGATGCCCATGCTATTGATGGATATGACGACAACAGGTTCGGCGTGCTTGCAGCTCAAAAAGCCGGACTCACCAAAGCACAAAACCTCAGCAGTTTTGGTCTTGCTGATTTTGAAGCATTCATTGCAAGGAAAAAGGACTAGTCTTCCAGCGGCAATGCAACGTGGAATATGGTTCCCTCTCCGGCCTTCGTATCAAACCATATCCGTCCCCTGGAGTTTTCAACTATGCTTTTGCACATGGCCAGGCCTAAGCCTGTGCCCGAAGTTTTAGTAGTGAAATTGGGAGAGAATATTTTTGACTCCATCTCCGCAGGAATTCCAGCACCGTTATCCTGGACGCTTAATATCACTTCGTTATCCCTGACCTCTTCACTTACAATGATCTGGCCTTTCACTTCTTCAGGGATGGCTTCCACTGCATTCTGAAGCAGGTTGGTCAACAGCCTGTTGATCTGCGTTCTGTCTGCCCTGATCATCATTTTCCTTGGCATAGGTTTCCACTCTATGATCGCATGGTCCTGTGAGCTGTGAAGTAATACCAGTGAATGGATCGTTTCATGAAGATCAAATATCTCTGATCGTGCATTACCGATGTTGGCAAACTGGGAGAATTCCGAAGCGATCTTGGACAGGTGCTCGATCTGTTCTATCAGCGTTCGCGCAACACTGGACGACAAGTCTTTCACATTGGGAGCATTGTTATCTATGGCTTTCTGCAGGTACTGGATACTGAGCTTCATCGGCGTAAGCGGATTCTTGATCTCATGCGCCACCTGTCTCGCCATTTCCCGCCAGGCACCCTCCCTTTCGGTTTTAGCCATGTCTACCGCGCTCTGTTCAAGTTTC